>NZ_LZKC01000390.1:0-26680 GCF_001672685.1 Mycobacterium sp. E2462 | reverse complement strand
GCCACCGCGGAACGCATCAATTTCCTGTACTCCCGCCTTTTCGGAAGGGTTGTCCCTAACCGAGTCGTGGCGGCTCTCCACACGGAGAACGCGGCGCGCGAGCTACTACAGTGCGCCGACAGCAACCTCGTGCAAGTCGAAATCTTGCGCGTAGCTGTCGACAACCGATGGGCCTCTGTGGTCGAAGCCTTCATCAAAGTCTGGGACGGCGAGCACCCAATCGCGGTCACCGTCCAAGAACTGTGGACCCTCACCACCGGCCGCGCCTCGGCCTAAACCACCCCGAAAGGAAACCACGCAATGTCTCTGGCAAACCTCGAATCCCAGATCGCCGACCTGCGCAAGCAGGCTGCGAACATTCAGAGCCGATGGGCCCGCACCATCGACCTACTCGACGCCGACAACACCCTCACAGACACCGGGAAGCGGGCCAAACTCGACAGCGAGCACGCACAGGTGAGTGCCAAACTCAGCGATCTTCGCAAGAAGGAGAAGGAGCTCATCAGCGCCAAGCGGCAGTCACTTGAGAAGTCGCTGTTCGGGCTCTCCAGCGTGACGAGCAGCGATCCCGGCCAGATCATCGCCTATCGCGACGCACAAGACCGCGCAGCGCGACTCATCCAAGCTGACGAAGCGGGCGAGGTATTCGCGTCAGCCATCCGCTCCGACGACAAGACCCTCGCCGCCGCAGTACTGGCCAAAGCCCTCGAATACCATTGGAGCAGCATCATCGACCAGTACGTCAAGCAAAACCCGAGCGCCAGCGACCAACTCAAAGACCTAGCCAAGCTGCAGGAGTACGACGCGTTCGGCGCAATCCTGTCGTACGCCACCATGGCCACATCACTCCGGGGCGGCTGGTAGCCAACCGGTACCCGCCGCCAGACAGCCCCGCGGCCGGCACGAACGAAAGTGTCCGGTTCCTTCCATCCACTGCCGGCCGCAAGGTACCCACCCCACTCACCCCCCCCCCCTCCACCCAGCCGCCTTTCCCGGCATAGGCGGCCGGCTCCCCCTCCAGTTTTTTGCGAGCAGAAAGGACGTCCAAGGACACGTGACCGAGCGCAAGCTGCACGCTGTCAGGGCGGGCGAGAACGTGCCGGCGAAGCGGGCGCCGCAGCGAAAGACGGTTGCGAAGTCGGTGGTGGCGGCCGCGGCGAGTGGTGATCTTCGTCAGATGCTCGTCGCGCTCCGCAATCGGATCGCGAAGGCGATCGACGACCCAAAGACGCCAGCACCGGCGCTTGCGGCGTTGATTCGGCAGCAGATGGACATAGCGGCCAAGATCCAGGCGATCGACCTCGCTGCGGGCGCCGGCTCGTCCGCGTCGGGCCCGACGTCGGCGGTCGCCTCGACGCCCGACGAGCCGTGGGATGAATCGATGATCTGAACGCGCAACGGTTCCGCTTCGCGGTCCGAATTAATTAGTGCCGGCGGTGCCCCGAACGGCCATCCAGGTGACCACGCGGACTTCGTGCTTTTCGATGCCCGGAAGCGGTTCGTGTGGAGGAGGTGCCGTGATGCCGGCCTTATCAGCACTGTGGAAGCTCAGCGAATTAACGCCTCAGGTCATGCCCCATAGTGGCGGCGGCAGCGATTCCACGACCCGATCGTAGAGCCCGACAAGGTCGATATACGCAGGATCCCGGTGAGACACCTCCATCTCGATGCGGTGCCGTGCGAGAAGGTTTCGGGAACGCGTATTACATGTCATTACGCGAGCGACGAGGAATTTCGGCGGCTCGATCGCTAGATCATGGACACCCGCAGCGAGTAAATGGGACGAGAGACGGTGGTCTGCCATCCAGCGTCCTTGCAAGTCTCGCCGAAGACCGATCACGACGAGCCTTCGCGCTGCGACCTCGGTGCCCTCTACCAAGAGTTCCAATTCCTCGTGCGCCACGGCCCCCGCGAGACGCCCCTCCGGATCCATCAGCAGCAGCAACCTATGGTCGTTGTGCGGCTGGCGCCATTCCATCGCATCGAGCGCTTGGCTCTTGAGATAGGCCTCAACATCACTTTCGTGGACGTTCCCACCTTGCGGGGCGCACACGCAGTCAGCCCCAGAATCGCACTCAAAGTTCGAGAGCGCCGCTTTGTCGCCGACCGTGGCATGCCGGACGATCCATGTCATCGCCTAGTCTCGCCGGGAGCCTACGAAAGCCCGAGTAGCTGTTGGAGTGCCTTCTCATCCTCGGGAGTCAGGATTAGTGGCTCTGTCATCTTCTCGAGGTAACGTTTGCCCCGGCTTACAAGCGATCGTTCGTCCTCATATGTAATGGCGAATATCGAATCCGACATCCAGCGTCGGAATGACTCGTTATCGCTGAACTGCTTGAACAGCTCGGTGTCATCCTTTAGCACGGCATTCATCACGCGCCCGAGAGCCTTGTCGTGCTCGATCCGAGCGTTCTGCTTGTCGCTGTTTACCCTGGCATTACGGTAGGCGGGGTCCAAGCTAACCTGAGCTGGAATATCCTCCGTTATAAGGCGTCTCACCCTGTCCGTGTCCGTCCACGAGATGTTCCCGAACTGGTCGTTGAAGGCTTTAACGATGTTGCTCAGGCGGTCCAGTTCAGCTTCGGGCTGCACGCCGCCTCCCGCGGTCGGTACCGGCCCAATCTCCGCATCTTGGTCTGGAAGCGCGATCTGCATCGAGGCTTGCTTCTCCACGCGGTAGCTGTCGATGTCGATGATTTCGAGAATCCCTCGGGACAGATCGTCCTCTTGGGGCGCAGGTAGCTTCGGGATGAGGAAGTCTAAAAGAATCGACCGCTTCTCCCAGTGGGCATTCGAATAGGGAAGTAGTGACGCGAGGAAGCCGTAGGTTCGAACGAATGCCTTTGCCTTGCTCTTGAAGTCGACTTGGCCGGCCTCGTCGAGCTCCTTGTAGGTGGCGACACATGCGTCAAGAATCGGATCCAGTTGATCCCGCTCAGCGCCTCCGAGATACAGCTGGACGAAGGCATTGATCGCCTGGTCGTTGTAGACCTCGTAGTCATCGAGGTCAGCCGCGAGGTCGTGCAGCTTGTTCGGATCCGTCTCTTCGCTGAGGATGGTCGTCTGGTAGTAGTCAGCAAACGCAGCTGTGATAGCGCCCGAGTTGTTCTGGAAGTCCAGGACGAACGCGTCGTGCTTCTGCGGATGGGCTCGATTGAGTCGCGATAGCGTCTGAACGGCCATCACACCCGACAATGGTTTGTCGACGTACATCGTGTGCAATAGCGGCTCGTCATAGCCGGTTTGGAACTTGTCCGCGGCGACGAGGAATCGGTACGGGTGCTCACGGATGCGCTCGGCGATCTGGCTGCTGGGGAAGCCGTTCAGGATCGGTTCGCTAGCGAGCTCACCTCGGAAGTCGTGCTCACCCGAAAACGCGACGATGGCTTGGTACGGACTCTTGCGCTCCGCGAGGTATGTCCGGATAGCGAGGAAGTACTGAATAGCGCGCTCGATGCTGCCCGTCACGACCATGGCACGGGCCTCACCACCGATCTTCTTGAGTGCTATGACTTGCTCGTAGAAGTGGTCGACCATGATCTCGGCTTTGAGCCGGATGGCGTGGTCGTTGCCCTCCACGTAGCGCCGGAGCTTTTTGTTGGCGCGCTTTACGTCGAACTCCGGATCAGCCTCCACCGTCTTAACAAGCTTGTAGTAGCTATCTACCGGGGTGTAACTGCGGAGCACGTCGACTATGAAGCCTTCCTCGATGGCCTGCTTCATCGTGTACGCGTGGAACGGTCGGTGTTTAGTTTGGCCATCCTCTGCGTAAGGTTCCCCGAAAATTTCGAGCGTCTTGTTCTTGGGTGTTGCTGTGAACGCGTAGTAGCTGGCGTTGGGCAGCATCTTGCGCGCCTCGACGAGCCGGTTGATTTTGTCCTCGGTTGTTTCGTCATCGTCCTCGCCACCGGCCGCCGATAGAGCCTTGCTCATTGCGGCCGAAGCTTTTCCGCCCTGACTCGAATGTGCCTCATCGATGATGATGGCGAACCGTCGGTGTCGGTGTTCGCTACCTATCTCGTCAAGGATGAACGGGAACTTCTGGACTGTCGTGATGATGATCTTTTTGCCCGCCTCGATAAAAGCTTTGAGGTCCCCCGAGCGCTCTGCGTGTCCAACGGTTGCTGATACCTGCACAAACTGCTTAACCGTGTCGCGGATCTGCTTATCGAGAAGGATCCGATCGGTGACGACGATGATTGAATCGACGACTTCGGTTCCATCGCGCTTGCAGCCGATCAGCTGATGCGCTAGCCAAGCTATAGAGTTCGACTTGCCGCTACCCGCCGAGTGTTCGATGAGGTACCGATGCCCGACCCCGTTCGCGATAGTGTCAGCGAGCAGGCGTCGAACGACATCGAGCTGGTGGTACCGGGGAAAGATTTGCTTGGCTTGCGTCTTGCCCGTCCTCGGGTTCTTCTCACGGACGATCTGCGCGTAGTTCTCCAAAATGTCGGTAAACCCGCCGGGCGAAAGTATGCGGCGCCATAGGTAATCGGTCTTCAAACCATCGGGGTTTGGCGGATTGCCGGCGCCACAGTTCCAACCCTGATTGAAGGGGAGAAACCAGGACTGCTTACCGCGAAGGTCTGTGCAGAAGCGCACTTCCTGATCGTCTATAGCGAAGTGCGCGACGCAGCGACCGAATTGGAAGATCAGCTCACGTGGATCGCGATCCATCTTGTATTGCTCGACAGCGTCCTCCACCGTCTGCTTCGTCAAGCTGTTCTTGAGTTCGCAAGTGGCGACGGGCAATCCGTTAATGAAGAGGCAGAGGTCGAGGGCAAGCTGCGCTTCGTCCTTGCTGTACCGAAGTTGTCGTGTGATGCTGAAACGGTTCGCGGCATACCGCTCGGCTGCCGACGGATTGCCGGCCGAAGGGGAGCCGAAGAATAAGTCAAGTTGGTGTGGGCCGTGCTTCACGCCATCGCGCAGCACAGAGACGACGCCGCGTTTGGTGACCTCTCCTTGGAGCCGGGCTAGGAACTTACGACGGGCAGGGTTGTCCTCGTCCAGGTCGAGGCTGTCAGCCGCGGCCGGCTGTGTCGCCCGCAAGAAGGCGGCGAGTTGGGCAAGATCCAGCGCATACTCACGGTCATAGTCGCTGGGATCGCCTGCGAGCCAACCGCCCGCAGGAGAGGTCATGTACTCAACGATGAGCGTCTCTAAACCTTTTTCGCTGAGATCGGTACTCATGCCGTTATCTCCTCGTCAGCTAGCTCATCTGACAGCAAGTCGGCGTCATCCCCGCCCTCGAGCAGCTCATCCGTTAGCGGGAGCTCATTGGCTTCTTCGATTTCCTCCGTCAGCCTTGATGCTGCTTCACGGACATCGACCTGTCCAGTGACGACATCTGTGACCATTCGAGTGCGATACTCGTGCAGGTGCTTAGTCTGGTCTGTCATCTTTTTCTTAATCAGGGACTCTAATCGAACGAGATTTGCAATTCTCGACTGGACAGCAAGCGCTGGCAGCGGAATTTTCTCCTTCATAAGGGATCTAATGTTCAGAGGTCGGTTGCGCCCAGCTGCGCCCCTGGAGTGATGATTTAGGAGCATTTGTCCCCAACCCGTTTGTAGGAACGACAACAGGTAGGCAGACTCGGCAATATCTGTTTTTCCACGTAGAATGGGATAGCGATGACTGGCAACGCAACCATGGTCGTTTCCATCAGCGAGAGCAACTGCCCCTTCCCAGGCGAATTGGCCGCTGAGTACTAGATCACCCTCCTCGATCCAGAAAAACCGTGAATCCCCGAGCTCCGCTCCCTTCGTGGGCAGCTTATGGAAGATTCCCCTACCTCGATTATAGAGGCCTATCGGGACATAAACTTCATCGTCTTCGCGGTTGACTGGTCGCTCTATCTGGCCCGCTACAACGCCGATGCGGTATTCGTGTGTACCGCTCGATAGTTGTGCTTGGTGCGTGATCGTAAGCCGCCTCTCCTTCAACAGGCTAACCAGCTGTTGAGCGGCGTGAACGTAGCGGCGAATGCGCCCGTCTACATCAACGAGGAATCGTGCTATAGCAGCCTGTTCATCGGGAGGCGGAACTGGAATTGGAATTGTCAAGAACTCATCGGGATACAGGCGTAGACGCGAGGATGTAATACCGGTAGAACGGGCTAAGTATTCCGCGCGATATTTCGGCGTCCTCAGAAGTTCGTCCAAATATTTGTCGCTGAAAAGTCCCGGTCTCCGCTGGCGGTAGACAGCGTACGATGGGCTTACAAGCCCGTAGTCTTTCGAGACTCCAACTGCGGCCATCCAAGCCCACATGGTATTGACGACAACGTCTCCGGGTCGGCAAAGCTTAGCGCCGACGTTGGACTCCGCGAGAAACATTGTGACATTCTTCTCGCGCCTTGGCGTGACACCTGTCTTATGCGATACGGACAATAGCTCCTCGTTTCCCGTTTGGGAGCGCTCGTCTACTTCTCGCAACAAGACTTTGGCGCGGAGCACTTGCCAATGTGAGGGAAAACTCCCGATAAGGTCCGCTCCCGATGGCTGATAACCCGCGTACGGTTCTAAGAGTTCCTGTTTCATTCGACCGGGCCATCACCTAACAGCTCAGCAAGCAGCCCGTCGGTTTCTTTTTCAAGCGCACGAATGTCCGTATCGATCTCATCCAGACTGCGCATCAGCTCGGGCCTGTGGAAATGACGGGCAAAACTGATCTCGTACCCGATCTTGATGCTGGATGGGTCGTACCAGGCGTCAGCGGTGTACGGCAGCACCTCGCGTCTGATGAAGGAGTCAATGCCGCCAGACTCGGTAAGCGGAATTTGCTCGCTGTCGCGCAGGTCGCTGTCCGGCTCGTACTCAACGACGCGTGGCTTGCCAGACAAGATCACCTCGAAGAGTCCACGCAGCGGGTTAGGCTCTGTGCCGGCCTTATGGATCTTCCTGATGACGGGCGGCGCCGTGCCGTCTACCAGGCCCTCGGCCTTCAAGGACTTGATTTCTTTAAGTGAGTAAGCGCGCTCAGGGTCAATGCCCCGCAGGCGCAGCGGCCGTTCGACGGTCACCTTCTGATAGCCGAACGCCTTGTTAGGGAAAATCTTCGAGCGCACGCTTTCCTCGAACGCCATGAAGGTGTCACATATCGCTTCAATGTCGTCAGCGGACAGCTCGCAGTTCTTTTTGCCTAAATTCTTGCGCAGTGGTTTACACCAGTCAGTGGCGTCGATGAGTTGCACTTTGCCCCGACGGAGCTCGTGCTTACGGTTGGTAAGCACCCAGATATACGTTGCGATCGCGGTGTTATAGAACATGCCAGGCGGGAGGGCAACGATAGCTTCGAGCCAGTCGTTCTCGATGATCCAGCGCCGAATGTTGCTTTCGCCCTGACCCGCGTCGCCCGTGAATAGGCTTGAGCCGTTGTGCACCTCGGCGATGCGGCTGCCTAAGTCAGTGCCGTGCTTCATCTTGGACAGCATGCTGACCAGAAAAAGCAGTTGGCCGTCGCTTGAGCGCGTAACCATCGAGTATTCGGGGTCACCCGCGTAGTCGATGATGAAGCGCGGGTCATTGATGCCAGTCTTGCCGCCCATGCGCTCTAAGTCGCTCTTCCAACTCTTGCCGTATGGCGGGTTGGAAAGCATGAAGTCGAACTCGCGCGAGGGAAACGCGTCGTTAGAAAGTGTCGAGTGCTCAGGTCCACCAACAATGTTGTCAGCGGCCTCGCCCTCTCCTTTCAGAAGCAGATCCGCCTTACAAACGGCGTATGTCTCAGCACTAATCTCTTGTCCGAAGAGGTGCGTCGCGATCTGACGGCCCTGCTTCGTGCCCAGTTGCTGCAGCGTCTCCTCGGCCACAGTCAACATGCCACCTGTGCCGCACGCGCCGTCATAGAGCAGGTATGTGCCCGATTGGATCTGCTCCGCGACCGGAAGGAAAACCAGCTTCGCCATCAGCTTGACGGCATCGCGAGGTGTCCAGTGCTCTCCCGCCTCTTCGTTGTTTTCCTCGTTGAAGCGGCGAAGAAGCTCTTCGAAGATCGTGCCCATCGCGTGGTTGTCGAGGCCTGGGTGTTTCACTAAACCGTCTGCGTTGACGACGGCTTTCGGGCTCAGGTTGATCGATTTGTCGAGAAACTTCTCGATTAGCGAGCCGAGTGCATCGGCTCGTGACAGACGTGGGACCTGGTTCCGGAACTCGAAGTTATCCAGGATCTCTTGCACATTCGGCGAGAAGCCGTCGAGGTAGGCCTCGAAGTCAGAACGTAGCTGCTGCTGTGACGCGCGGGACCGCAGGTCACGCATCGTGAATTGGGACGTGTTGTAAAAGGCTTGGCCGGCTGCCTGCCGGAGTGGCGCGTCTTGGTTGGTGATGCCCGCCGCGTCAAGGGATTTCTTCATGTCGAGCACGGCTTGCTTAGTAGGCTCAAGGACGGCGTCGAGCCGACGCAAGACAGTCATTGGCAAAATCACGTCGCGGTACTTGCCCCGGACATACAGGTCACGGAGGACGTCGTCCGCGATACCCCAAATAAAGCTCACGATCCTGCTGTGCTGTGCCTCGTCCAAAGACTTGCCCCCTTCAACCATCGGAGTCGCGTTGGGCGTTGTGTCTTTACGGTGTCCAGGACGAGCCAGTCTTGTACCGCGGAACCGCCAAATCCCCACTTCATTATATGTGCGAGGCAGGCCGCCAAGGCGGTCTCTCAAGCGGCAGAGTCGGGCTCGCCTAGGTCCTCAGTCGTGGCTCGCCGACGAGGTACGCCGCGACAAGGCCGGACCATGCCGAACTTTGCCGGTGGGAGCGGTCGCGGCGCCGGCCCGCTCATATCAGATCCAGAACGGTCGCGGCGACGTCGAGCGCACCGGCGATGCCGGCCAACGAGGCCGCGGCCCGGCGCGGCGGCCCGGGGGCGGGGCGATCCGACCGGATCCGCCGACGTACCGGCGTCGAACCACCCCGCAGCGGCGACCAGTCGAGCGTCCACCACGCTGGCGAGCGCACCCGCGGCGTGCATAGCGCCGGCGAGATCTTGAAGCACGGCGCAGTAAGCGGTTTTGCCGGTGGTTACAGCTACAGTCCCTCCATCAGCTACCTCGTGCTGATCGATCGGGACCAGTGCACGCAGGCGAAGAACCAGCGCGCCGGAAGACGAATGCAGTCGCGACCAGTCTCCGGGACCTGCGATTAAACGAACAAGCCGACGCGATCGAGGCTTATCACGCTCTCGTCGATGAGTATGTCGACGAGCAGCAGGCCGCGGACCCAGCGGCCGTCGTTCCGCGCGGCATGGCGAAGCCGGACGACGGCCGAATGTATCTGGTCGCACATGCGACCCAGCGAAGCGCTTGCTGGACCGGGTGCCGTGTAGAGCAAACGGTCGACCTGAGTCCGCGCCTCCTGCCGGTTTATCTGCTACGCCGGGAGTAGTTTGGCCCGCTGAAGCAATTCCAACACCCGAGTCTGATTTTTGTAGAGATTGCCGGGGTAGGCATTTTCAGGAAAATGGATATACATTTCGTCGGCGTAGTATTTGGCTTCGGCTTCTATCTTCTGCAATTCAACTTCAATATCGAAGGCTGGGTCTTCAAGCGACTCGCGTGTTATACGCTGCATCACGAGGTGCGCGATAACCCGGCCGCCATGGGTGACGACGCCGGCATCGAGACCACCATTGTAAAAGACCGCCAGGTCATCCAGGTGGTTTTCCACTTCGCGCAACACGAGAACCGCACGCTGCAGCAGCAAGGGACTGGTCAATGGATTGAAGAGCGCTTTGTACACCGATTGGTCTGAAAATAGTCGTGAGACTTCGCGTTTAGCGAGCATTGCGTGCCCAATATTTGACGAGGCGCAGGCGAGGGCAACTGCCGCTTCACGAACCTCGATGACTTTGGCCCGATCCTTTGACTTCGGCACTTCGCCTGCACGCAGAAGATATTCGTAACCCAGAGATTTCAGCTCGTGTGCCAGTCTGTGCTGCTGCGGGTCGAGGAATGCAAAATCCTGGCTGGAGACCACATTCTGTGTGTTGGCAAAGCGGGTTATTCGTCGACCAAGATCTTCATCTTCAGCTTTGACCTCGATACAGCGGACTAGAACAACAGCCTTCCCAAGATTATCTTCCGCCTCAGTGCCGATCGCCGCCCCAAGGGTAGACACAGTCTGAGCACCATTAACGACACTTGCACCGATGAGCTTGAAATAGCCGGTTTCGCGATTTAGATGAGCGGTAGGGCTCGTTACAATCGCGTCGGCGAGCATCGTAATGCCATTGTTGTAATAGAAGAATTTGTCGGGTTCGGACTTAATTGTTTCGAAAATTCCTTCGTTGATATCAGAGCGCGGAATTACAACACGTATGTTTTCTGAAAAAAGGTCCGTTCCGTAGGTCTTGAACCAATGAGCGATCTCGGCGGCGCTGACTCGCCCGTAGAACACCTTCATGGGGTCATTGCCTTTGCCCCAATCACTCATCGTCAGCTCAATATCGATTTGCTGGCGGCCGCTGTCGACGATAGACCTGAAGAGGTCCGCCTGGTTGAAGTGTTCGTGTGTAGCTATAGGGTCGACATCTTCCAGATCATTCAGTTGCGCTAGTAACTCCGAGAATGGGCCGCTCCACCTCTTCTGACAGGCGGTCGCTGGCCGTCGACACCGTTACTAGTCGAATTCGAGCTCCCGGCGTAATCAATACGTCTCGGATCGCCGTGCGGATCTCGGCGCTCGCGTGAACGAGCTCGCTGTCTGACTTCATCCCGAGCAGTGCCCGAACACCGTCGAGAAACTTCAGGACGTCGCCTGACACAAGCGAACCCTTGCCATCCTGCCTTTACTTCGACTGGGCGAGCACTACTAGCTTGGCGTTGACGTCGACGCCTACGGCATCGATGCCACGGTCGCCCCCGCCGTCCGTGATCTCGACGCTCTGAGATGCCTCACCCGACTCCGGAAGTGCCAATCGCACGGCGTACTTGGCTAGGAGCCTCGATAGGTTATTCACGTCATCGAGGTCCGTTTTCCAGTCTTCAGAGCTGGAGTTTGACCGAAGGTGCGTCTCGATCTGAGTGACGTGGAAACCGCTCAACGCACTTCGCCCCCCGCCGACCGAACATGCTGCCGGCGCTGAGAATCGATTCGTTTGTCGAGGAGCCGATCCGCGAGCAGCAATGAATGCCGGCCACCAAGCGCGCCCGCCGACCCACGGACATCCGCGGGCAGCGCGAGCAGACGGAGCTCGCCAGCAAGAGTCATCAGGGTCCGCTCGGCGCTCATCCTTGCAGCGGGCTGGCTTCCACCAGAAGCCGGCTGGATGAGATTCGGATCCGCCTGTTGGGCGCGCCGATCTCCCATGTCAGGCCGAAGTCACGGCAGATGCATGCCGGCTGAAAGATGACCTTCTCCGGCATCTCCCTACCTCGTTGGACCGCCTGGACGCACAATCGAGAGCACCACTGACTTGTGGCCACTCTCGCTCGCAATCCCGGTGATCCACTCCCATGTACGGCGGCACAGGTATAACTCTAAGAGGTCGGGGACCGGGTCCCACAACCCCTTCTCTGCCTTAGATGTTATGGGTGGGGCTTGTGTTACCCGCGCCGGTCCCGCATGTCTCGTTGCCGCCGGCAACCGAGGTCTGCTCCTCGGCTGCGCAGTGCCCGCTTCACTAGGCCGGCTGAAACCGGCGGTCGTCCGCTCACATCAGGCGTAACAAGCCTCGACGCCGTGACCGCCACGTTTCATTGGCCGAGACAACGATTAGCACGCCGGACCCCGGGAATTTGCGCGCGCTCCGCACATTCCCCGCACAAACGCGCCCAATCTGGCACGAACCTACCTGTACCTCGCCGTACTAGATAAGCCCGAAAGTTTCTGCCTCGCAAGTCTTTAAGAGACTTGCGTGTACTGCAATTGACGTGAGGCCGCCAAGCTGAATACGCGGGTTCGATTCCCGTCATCGGCTCCACGAAACACCAGTTCAGCGCCATCGGCGCGAAGATCACCCCGCTGAGATCGATTTCTGACCGTCTTTGACCGTCACCCGGCGAGACCGTCACCGCGACGCCGTCTGCTGGCTGTGTCGGTGCGCGGACCTACCATCCACGGCGTGGGAACTCCACAACAGACCAACAGGGGGAGTGGTGATGTCGGACGACCGCGACTCGCAGGCATCTGTCGACAACGGCGAAAGCAGCGAGACGCCGGAACGGGAACTAGCGTCGGTCACGCTGCGGATGGGATCGGGCGGCCCCGCCAATCCGCTGATCTTGCAACCCGGCGCAATCGCCTTCGAGCCCGACCCCAGAAGTGAGACAACGCCGCTCACTAACTGGGTTTGCGACCTCTCCGAAAGCGACTTCAATCGCTATCTCGACGCGCTCGACGCGTTGTCGAAAATCCACGTCACCAACCTTTTCAGCACCGTTAGGCAATCTGCACTCGATTTCATGGCAGTGGTTGGCGACGCGTACAAGGCCTTGTACGAAAACCAGATTTCGACAATCAGGCCAGACGATTTCATTCATTGGACTATTAGATTGCGCACCGGTGTATTCGGTGTCTGTTCGGCCATCCACCATCACCAAGAGCAAAGCTATGCCGCCGTGAAACGGAAATTTGGCGAAGACTCCCCCGAACACGAAGCCATGAAAGTTGCGTTCGGCGAGATCTACGACAACTGCTTTGGATACCGGTTTCTATACAAGCTTCGTCACTGCATGGTCCATTACTCAATGCGTGCGGTCGACATTGGCACGGACTCCCGTATGCACGAAGGCCAGGATCTCCGCTGGTTTGAGATCAACATGAAGCGATCCGTGATGCTCAAATCCAAGAAGCTGCTTAACGCCAAACTACGTGCTGAACTGGAAGCGCTAGACGAAGACCCTGTGATCGTTGAGATGCAAACCGCAGCATTTAAAGAACTCATCAAGACAAATCGTAGAATCGTCGAAATACAGTATCCGGAAATAGCCGATATCTGCGCCACCGTCCGCGAGTTCGACGCGCTGTTTGAAGGTATAGACGGCAGCCGTGGGCTAGCGATCAGCCGCAGCCAAGAAATTCGGTCGCCGTTCACGTTCGAGTTCTACCCGATCGCGGGCCAAGTGATCATGGCTGCGCGTCAGTACATAGACGGCACCTAGCTTCTGCGACGCTTCGGCACGACTTGGGAGCGTCAACCGGTCGGCTCATCGCTTCCAACGCGGCCATCGTTTCGGGTGATCGTCATCGAACAGATGCGTGTGGACCGCCGGAGTCGGCGTCACCTTTGCATGTCCCATGAAGCGCCGCAAAGACTCGTCCGACTGAACCGTCGACGCCGAGTCTGAGCTCTTAATGTCCACCTAGGTTCACCAGACATCACATACAGCTTCGCTCCCGACCATTGCTGTAAGGCCCCCATACCCCGCGCGGGCCTTCGCTAGTCGCCACGGCCTGGGAGGGGCGAGATGGACATCGTGCTCGGCGTTTCCCTGGCGCCCGATTCGGTTCGACTGGTCCTGGTGCAGGGCGAATCGGCCGACGGCACCACGATTGACGAGAACGAATTCCTTGTCGACGACGCGCCGACGGTCAGCGCCTCCGATCGGGTGATCGCCGCCGTCGTCGGCACCCGCGACGACGCGAACCGCGCCGGCATCGCAGTGTCCTCGGTGGGGGTCGCCTGCACCGACCAGCTGGCAGCTGCGGCGCTGCGCGATGCGCTGGCCGCCCATAAGGTCGAAAACGTCATGCTCGTCTCGGCATTCGTGGCCGCCGCTGCGCTGGCTCAATCTGCAGGCGCCGCAAGGGGTTACGAGAACACAGCGATGTTGCTGGTGGAACCCGACATCGCAACGCTGGCGGTGGTCGAAACCTCGGACGGGTCCGCTTCCGAAGTCCACACGACACCCGTCCTTACCCCCGACGCACTCGCCGACATGGTGGCCGGGCTCGGCGAAGGGCCGGGCCGCCCGGGTGGCCTGATGGTGATCGGTCACGGCGTCGACGTCGGCCCCCTCGCCCGGAGCCTGCAGGAGTCGACGACGTTGGCGGTCAGCGCCCCCGAGCAGCCGGAGACCGCGCTCGCCCGCGGGGCCGCGCTGGCGTCCGCGCACGCATTCGCCACGTCAACCACCGCGCTGGCCTACGCCCAAGACCCTGACACCGGCGGCTTCCCATACCTCGGTGGCGGGCGTCCCGATGGCCACGCGTACAGCGCCGTCGACGACGACGGCGTCCAGGCCCCCACCGTCGTCCTGCCCAACCGCGCCGCAGCCGTCCGCAGGTCAAAGCTGTTGGTGGGCAGCGCGATTGCGGTGGCCGGCTTCAGCGCGGCCCTGGCCCTGGAGGTGGCCCTGACGGTCGGGGTCCACACGACAGTCGGGATGTTGCCCGCCCCTCTGCACAATCTGGTGGCCCCGGCCGAGCAGGTACTCGCACCCGAGCCTGTGGTCACCGCCAAGGCGGTCACGCCCGCGCCGTCGGCGCCCATTGCGCTGACGCCACCACCGGTGGCACCGCCGCCTGACGTTCCGGGCGCCGCCGTGCCCCCCGTTCCCGTTCCCGCGGCGCCGGTCCCGCTGGCCTTGCCGTCGGTGCCACCCGTCCCCCTGCCACCTATCCATCTGCCCGATCCGCCGGCAAGCCCACCCGCTGTCCAGGCACCGCCACCGGCCCGGCCCCCGACGCAAAGTCCCCCACCGCAATCACCGCCCGCCCATCAGAAGCCACCCGGGCAAGGAACGGCACACAATCCCGGCGTACACCCCGGCAGTGGAGCGCCTGCAAACGGCCAAACACCGAGCAGCCCAAGCGGTTCCGGCGGCAACACCCAGACCGGTGGCGGCCCGCGCAGTGGCGGCACCGGCAGCGCGCCCGGCGGTAGCAGCGGCGGCTCGGTCAGCGCCGGGGTCCACCACTAGCGCGCGCCGGACGGCGACGCAGTGCAGCCGAAACACGTCATTTCCCGCGAGGTCCGCACCTTGTCCTGATCTTGACCTGCGGGCGCGCTCTTCACGCCTGACCTCGACCTTCAGCCCGACTCCGCGCCTAAACCGCCGTTGCCGAACCGTGATCGACGTGTTACCCAAATACACACGCGCCCTTGCGCTTCCGCAGGTCAGAGCGGATTTACCATCATCGGTATTACAACTCTGTCAGTTAGAAGGAATGGGAGCCATGCGGGCGGTTGTTCGGTGTGTTCTTGGGGTGCTCGGTGTCGCGGCAAGTGTCGTCGCGGGCCCGGCCGCGTTGAGCGTGGCCGCGGCGAATCAGTCACCGACTTTCACCGTCGCGTCGATCTCGCCGGCACGGGGCCAAGTGGTCGGGGTGGCCCACCCCGTCGTCGTGACGTTCACCGCCCCCGTTGCCAACCGGCGCGCCGCCGAGCGGGCCGTCGAGGTGAAGTCGACGCCCGCCATGACCGGCACATTCCAGTGGCTCGACAATAAGGTCGTGCAGTGGGTGCCCGACCGATATTGGCCGGCGCACAGCACGATTGCGCTGACGGTGGGTGAGGCCACCTCCGAGATCAAGACGGGTCCCGCGGTCATCGGTACGGCCAGCATCTCCGAGCACACGTTCACCGTCAGCATCGACGGCGTCGAGGCGGGACCGCCGACCCAGCTTCCCGCGCCGCACCACCGCCCCCACTTCGGGGAGCAGGGCGTGATGCCGGCGTCGATGGGCCGCCCGGAATTCGCGACGCCCGTCGGGTCCTACACCGTTTTGTCCAAAGAGCGCTCTATCACCATGGATTCGAGCAGCGTGGGCATTCCCGTCGACGACCCCGACGGCTACCTACTCACTGTTGACTACGCCGTCCGCATCACCAGCCGCGGCCTGTTCGTGCACTCGGCGCCGTGGGCCCTACGGTCACTGGGGCTCGAGAACGTCAGCCACGGCTGCATCAGCCTGAGCCCCGATGACGCCGAGTGGTACTACAACCACGTCAACGTCGGTGATCCCGTGATCGTGCAGGATTAGCGAGCGCCCGACCCGAAAAGCCCCGCACCCAAGCGCAACACGGGTGCGGGGCTTTTTCATGCGGATCGAACCCCGCGTGGCTGCGCGACACCTCAGCTGCGCTCCCGTGCCCGCCTGCCAAGACTGAGGCGCACGCCTTGCGCCGAAGGCCGATACCACGGGACCACTCCGCAAGCCATTAGCGGCTGCTGCTTCGCCGATGACGATGGCGCTGCGCCCAACAAGAAGCGGGCCCGCTGGCGTCAAACCAGCGGGCCCGTCGGTGAATTCGGAGGTGTCAGCTCGCAGGCCCCGCAGGGACCGGCTGACCGGGCACCGGACCACCAGACGGCGCCGGACCCGTCGTGACGTCCTTGACGCCGGACATGTCGATGATCGGGGCGGCTGGGAGTCCATCCGCCGGGCCGGCGAGCGCAACCAGCGGCGCACCGGCGGGCACCACGGGTATCGGCGGCGCGATGGGCACCGGCGGCACGACGGGCACCGGGGGCACCAGCGGCAGCGGGCCGGGCACGGCCAGCGGCACGCCGGACATATCGGTGAGGGGCGCCGCGCAGGCGCCGGCCGCGGCGGGCGCACCGCCGGCCGCCGGTGCGCCGGCGACGAAGGGCGCCTCACCCGCCTGCCCCTCGATGCACGCGTGTCCGCCCGTGATCAGTGGGGCGGCTGCCGCGTCCGGGCTCAACGCTATGGCCGCTCCGCACAAGCCCGCGCTGGCAACCACTTTGATGTTGAACCGATCGACGATCGCCATCAGCGTCAACTCTCCTTATATTCGCGCTCACATAGTTCGCAATCGTCGGTGCAGCAGAACCGCATAGCCGTACCGAAGTCGTTTCCCGACCGCGCCAATTGTCAGCAGTCACACCGCGACACGACACGCGCCGCACCGCGTCGTATCCAAAAGGTGACGTCACGACGCCATCACAACTCGAACAGCTTCCGTAAACCCGTTGTGAGCTGGGTCAATCGGACGCGCGACGCCGCGCCAGCCGCGAATGGCGAGCGCTCGGGGCGACTGAGGCGCCCGAGCCGGTGCGCCGCCAGATGAGAGTGAACCCGATCGGGCGGCGAGCCGTGATACGGGTGTCCGGCGGGGCGCGATGTCATGGCCCGGTCACTCCTTGCCACGGGAAAGGATTCCGATGCCACCAGGTGACGGCAGCCTCGCAGGACGGGTGGCTCTGGTGACCGGCGCCGCTCGGGGGCAGGGCCGCGCGCACGCGGTGCGGCTGGCGGCCGAGGGAGCCGACGTCATCGCCCTCGATCTGTGCGGTTCGGCGTCGCCGAGCATCGCCTACCCACCCGCGACCGCCGACGAATTGGCCGAAACGGCGCGCGCGGTGAAATCGACGGGCCGCGACGTGCTGACTCGCGAGGTGGACATTCGTGACCTGACGGCCTTGCAGCAGGTCGTGGCGGACGGTGTCGCTCAGCTTGGGCGGCTCGACATCGTGGTGGCGAACGCCGGAGTCCTGAGCTGGAACCGGCTGTGGGAAATGTCCGAGGAGCAGTGGGACACCGTCATCGGCGTCAACTTGAGCGGGACATGGCGCACGATCCGCGCCGCGGTGCCGGCGATGATCTCCGCGGGAAACGGCGGCTCGATCATCGTGGTGAGCTCATCGACGGGATTGAAGGCCACTCCGGGCAACGGCCACTACTCCGCCTCCAAGCATGGGCTCGTCGGTCTGACCAACGCCCTGGCCCTCGAGCTGGGTGAATATGGGATCCGGGTCAACTCCGTGCACCCCTACGCGGTGAAAACCCCGATGACCGGATTCGAAGGCATGTCGGACATCCTGGGCCGCTACCCGCACTACCTGCACAGCCTCTCCCCGATGCCTCTGCAACCGCACGGCGTCACCGATCCCGAGCGGCTCGGCCTGCTGATGCCCGAAGAAGTCTCCGACGTAATTGCCTGGCTGGCCGGTAGCGGCTCGGCCACCCTGTCGGGTTGCCAGGTGCCCGTCGATCGCGGCCAACTGAAGTACTAGCCGCCTCCCTTCCATGGGCCACGCGCGAGCGTGGCCCTTTTTTTCGCGCCGACCAAATCTCTGCGCAGCTCATTCACAGGAAATTCCGAGTGCACTCAACATGAACATAAGGTTTCATAAAAGTGAACACGCTGAGTGAAACTGTTGACAAGCAGAGGAGACGGGACTGTGGCTTCACCGCGGCTCATCGCCACATCGCTGCGCGGCGCGGCGCTGTTGGGCGGCCCGTTGACGGTCGTCGCGATCGCCTGGGCGACACCCGCGCACGCCGACGCGTCGGCTTTCTTGAGCGATATGCACCGGGATGGCATCCACGCCACGTCCGGCGGTGACGCCGCGCTGTTACAGGCCGGCTTGAACCTGTGCCAGCAACTGTCGTGGGGCGCCCCGCCGGCACAGCTGGAAGGCCTTGCGCTGCAACGCTCCGACGCAAGACAAGGCGCCGGGGGGCTGACACCCCAGCAGGCCGACGACGTCGTGGGCTACGCCCAGCGCGACCTCTGCCCCGACGCCTGACGCGCCTGTCGCCCGTTAGCCGCGCGGCGCGACCCGCACGCGCTGAGGCCGCGACGGCGATTGCCACGCGGCAGCTCCGATGTGCCGCGCGCCCAGCGCGGTCACGTCGGGCCGCAACCACAACGGTGGCCCGCCGGCCGGCCGCTCGTCGTTCACCGTTCATTCGCGGGACTTAGTGTGCGCGGCGTGTTTTGATGAGCTTTCGCGAAAAGCGCATCATCCGAATCGGGCGCGGGCAAAGGAGACAAAGCCATGGCGGGACGGACGCTGTATGGCCGGCTGGTGGGCGGGGCGCTGGTCGCCGGGCCGTTGGTGATCGGCGGGATCGGTTGGGCCGGTCCGGCGCAAGCCGACCAAACCTCGTTCCTCAACGACCTGCACAACGCCAACATTCACGCCATCAACGGCGGCGACGATGCGCTGTTGCAGATGGGCGCGGACCTGTGCCAGCAGCTGTCATGGGGCGCATCGCCGACGCAGCTGGAAGGCTTGGCGTTGCAGCGCTCCGACGCCGACCAAGGCAACGGTGGCATCAACGGCCGCCAGGCCGCCGACGTGGTCATCTTCGCCCTGCGCGACCTGTGCCCGAACGCCTAGCGGCGCGCATGCCTTGATCGGCACGCGGAGCAAGTTGGCTAACGCCAAGCAACGAAACAGAGCCGTCACTTCGTACCGCACGGATACGCGTCTGATCGGACTTCGTCGCACAACGCGCATTCACGCGTCATGATGAAGTACGGATGCAAGGGGAAGAGCAGGTACGGCGTGTCGCGCAGGTCGTCCAGGCGCGGCGCAGGCGCTTATCGACGGCTATCGGATATGCGTTCCTCGGCAGCTTTTTTGTATTCATCTACGGCATGACCCTGCTGGCTTACTTGCTCGCGTACCAATACCTGGCAGGTCCTTACTGCGAGATGCATCGCATGCGCGCCTCCGACACCTGCTCAGTGCTGCACGTCAACGGGCTGCGTGGTGGGCACTCGGTGGAGCACCTGAACCATCCCGGCGACACACCACCCGAACTGACGCTGCCTCCCACCGCGCATCCCAGTCCCGATGCGATCATCCGCGGTGTTTACTCGCCGGCGGCCATGCAGCGGCTGCATCACAGTGACGGCCTGGAAATGCTGGCCTTCGGTGTGGCTTTGACGCCACTCGTGTGCCTGTTCACCGTGAGATTCGTGCGCGCCAGACGGGCATCACGCACGATGCGGGCTGTGCCAGATGAGTGATCGCGCGGACGCCTGGGCCGGCGTAGGAGGGCGTCCCTAACCCGGCAGCGGCCGAAACACCGCCAGCGCACGGTATTTCGCGGTGAAACGCGCCTCCCGGTATTCGTCGCCCACCTCGCCATCGCGCGCGATGACGGTCGGGCCGTCCACGGCGCTGAACGTGAATTCCGGCACCTGCAGTTCGCGATAGAGCGGGCTGCGCTCGAGGCGCCCCAGCGCCAACGCCGTCAGGATCCGGGTCCGTGCCCAACGCCGGCCCGTCTCGAGGATTCGCACGTCGATCAGGCCGTCGTCCATGCGGGTGCGTCGCGACGGGGCGAACCCGGTGGGCAGGTACACGGAATTGCCCAGGAAGAACAGCGACGTCTGCAGTGTCTTGTTGTCGTAGCGGATTCGCACGGGCGCGTCGCCGCGCAGCGTCCGCAACATCGCGTACAGACCGGCCAGCGGCTTGCCGATGCGCTTCTCCAGCTTCTCGCGCTGCTCGACGAAGGTCGGGTAGGCGCCGATGCTGGCGGTGTTGAGCACCAGTTCGGAGTCGTTGAGGCACACCAGGTCCACGTAGGCCGCGGAGCCGCGGCGGATCGCGTCGACCGTCTTGGCCACGGTGTCGCAGCCGATGTCCTTGGCGAAATGATTGAACGTGCCCGCGGGGAAGACGGCCAGCGGTAGCTCGGCGTCGACGGCCACGGCCGCGGCGGTCGCGACGGTGCCGTCACCACCGCCGACCGCGAGCACCTCGGCATCCGCGGCGGCGCCACGCAACACCTGCGCCGGATCGTCGTCGGGCTTGAGCTCGCGAATGTCAGCCTGCGGCAGCGCCTTTCGCACCTCGTCGACCACGCGGGCGCCGGTGCCGCCACCCGATGCAGGGTTGATGACCAGCACCACGCCCGCGCCGTCGGGCCGCGGGCGGGCCGGCAGCCGCAGGGGTTCCGTTCGGGGCAGCGCGGTTTCGACGATTGGCGGCACCAACCGGCCCCCCAGGACCGCGATGCCCGAGCCGATACCGAACCCGGCGACCACGTCGCCCGGGTAGTGCACGCCGGTCGCCACCCGGGACAGGCCCACCAACCCCGCCAGCAACGACAGCCCGAAACCCAGCAGCGGGTTCTCCAGACCCACCCCCACGGCGAACGCGGCGGCGCTGGCGGAGTGCCCGGAGGGCAACGAGCTCGACGCGGGCCGCCGCACCCGCCGGATCGTGGGCACCTTGTCATAGACCGGGCGGGGGCGCGGCCGGATCCGCTTGGCGACCTGGTTGGTGACCAGGCTGGACACGCCCAGCGTGACGATCCCGCGCAGCGCACCGCGCTGTGCGCTCTGGTTGCCGCTGGCCAGCAGCGCGGCCCCGATCGCGAACCACAGTTTGGAGTGGTCGGCGGCCCGGGTCAGCGGCGGCATCACCGTGTCGAGCAGCGGGGTGTCGGTCGCGGCGACGGCGTCGAACACCTCCCGGTCCAGCGTGCCCAGCCCTCGGGTGATCTGCTTGATGCCGCGCGCGCGTTGCCAGGGCCGCCTGTTCATTGGTTACACCCTAAATTGGTGCTTGGAGATGGACGCACAGGGCTATTGGACGAGATGGCACGACAACGCCGAGCGGTGCGGCGTTGCCTCCTCGGTCGTCGACGAGATCACCCGGCGCTACGGGATCAGCCCGGCCAGCTTCCGGGTGCTGGACGCGCTGACCGAGGTCCGGGATCCCGATGGCAAATCCTTCTTCGTCCTGCCGCGCGGCATCGCCGGCCAGCACGCCCGCGAGGCGGCGCTGATGACCTACGTGGTGAACGCGGGCACCGGCTACGGCAAGGCGGGCGATGGGCCCACCGACTTTCCCGCCACCCCGTATGCCGCCGCGGAAGTGGCGCGAATCGCCAAGCGGCAGAACGATAATCACTGGACCTACGGCCGAGACGTCGGGTTTGTGCATCGCAACGGGGGCCGCCTGGCCAGCACGCCCAACGGCATACTGATTGGCTTGGGCGGCAACTGGATTCAGCGATTGTTCAGCGCGCGAGCCGGCACCACCTGGGGCGACATCTTCATGGTCAACGTCGGTGGGGTGCCCGACGGGGAGGATCAGCTGCGCCGGATCGTGCGCTCGGGGCGGGCCTGGTACGCGGATCGGGACGGCACGCCGCGGCCCAGCGGACTCGCCCTGGATCGGGTGCTGCACCACGAGGAGCGCCACTGCCGGCAGTGGGCGGACCGCGGCTACTTGGGCATGCTCTCCGGTTACGGCCGGGAGTTGTTGCGCGAGTTGAGCTTGGGCGTGGTCAACAAGTTCGAAGAAGAGGCCGGCCTGGCCGACGGCGGCTACCGCAGGGCGTGCACCCCGTGATAGAAGACCATCGCCCCGATCAGCACCAAGACGCCGGCCAGCAGCGCGGCGTTGTTGCGCTCCATCCAGTCCTTGAGCCGTGCCAGCGGGTCGTCGAGCCGGCTCCCGGCCGCGAGGTAGGCGAGGATCGGGATCGCGACGCTCGACGCGGCGACGGCGACAAAGAACGCCGCGGCGGCCCAGTCACCGGCCAGACCCAGCCCGGCGGTGCCGATGCCCAACCCGGCGGGCACGCAGATGAGCGCGACATCCGGGCGCACCACCGCCAGGACCGCCCCGGTGACGGCCGCGCGGGCCGGGGTGATGGTGGCGAAAGACCGCATCCAGCCGGGGGACTCGGTGTGGGCGCGCCGGGTGACCCACTTGTAGATGCCGTAGCCGATCAGCGCCACCCCGAACACCACCCGCAGCCACGAAGACCACCGGGGCGGTGCCTTGTCCAGGCCACCGAGCAGACCGGAGGCGGCGACGGACACCGCCGTCAGCGCGGCCAACGACAGCAGCCAACCCAGCAGAAACGCGAGGCTGCTCGGCCGGGCGCGCGGCGCCTGCAGCACCAGCACCGCCGGGATGACCGTGAGGGGCGACAGCGAAATGACCAGCCCGAGGGGGACGAGCCCGGTCAAGACCGTGCCCCAACTTCCTGCCATGGCGGCATCCTTTCATTGCCGTGCCGACGCGGCGCCGAAGCGCGCCGGTAGTTAGACCAGCATGCGAATCCCGTTGTAGAGCACGACCAATCCGATGAGGAGCAAGATCACGGCCATCATCGCGTCGTGATTGGCCTCTATCCACGCCTTGAGGCGCTGCAGCGTCGCGTCGAGCCGGTCCCCGGCGGCGACGTAGGCGACGACCGGGACCGCGACCGACGACGCGGCGAGGACGACGAACAGGCCGGCGGCCCCGACCTGGGCGGCGGCGCCAAGGGCGCTGTTGCCGACGGCCAACCCCGCGGCGGCACACAGGATGAGTACCTCCGGCCGCAGCGGCACCAGCGCGGCGCCGATCGCGCCCGCGCGTCCCGGCGTGAGAGTGGAAAACGACCGCATCCAGCGCGGCATGCGGCGGTGCCGGTGCCGGGTGAACCAGTGAAAGCCCGCCAGCGCGAGGAGCGCCGCGCCGAGGACCACGCGCAACCAGGACGCCCACTTAGGCGGGGTCGAGTGAAAGCCGGTGAGGAACTCCGAGCCGCTGACGAACGCCGCGGTCAGCGCGAGCAGGCCGAGCAACCAGCCGGTCAGGAAGGCCAGGCTGGTCGGCCGCGGCCGGGGCGCGTGCAGGACCAAGACGGCCGGGATGATCGTGATGGGCGAGAGCGCGACGACCGCCGCCAGCGCCACCAGCTTGGTGAGCACGGGGGCCCAACTTGCGTCCACGGGCAGCAATCATCGCATTGGGCCGTCGCCCGCGCACCGCTTCGCCGGACACCGCCGTCGACCATGGCGCGAAGGCAGCGCGCGGACAGCGCCACGCGCTACCGCGTGGGTCGCGGCGGGGTCCGGCAAAGCGTCATCGCCCCTTGCGGCGCAGCACCCACGCGGGAATCCAATGCGTCACGGTCTTGCGTTGAGCGCCGTAAACCACGGGATAGGTCACCAGCCCCCACCAGTCGCCCTGTTCGCACAAGCCCCAGCAGCTCAGCCACCCCTCCACCACCTTGTGCAACTGCAGGCCGTTGGGCTGATAGCGGCCCGACCGGTGTGGCTCGCGCGGGAACAACACCGTCAGGTCGACCAGCACCGCGACCGGCGGCCGCACCACGTGAAACGGGTGGCGCAGGGGTTGGCCGTTGTAGCCGATCGACGCGAACGGAGCCATCGTTCGATCATACGTTCGAATAACTGGAGTTGGATCGTTTACCGCGCGTCGGCCTCACCGGCTGGATATAGTCGCCTCGCACGGGACAGAGACGGCCGAGGGGACCCCGAAATGATCCGAGTTATGGCTGCCGGCTTGCTGGCGTTCGGCGGGCTTCTGACCGCCGGAGCGGGCACGGCCAACGCCGACGAAATCGAAGTTGACGGCATCTACTCGAGCGACGCCGGCTGCATGGCCGACGCCCCGCACGTCGAGCTCACGCACAACGACCACCTGTACAGCCGGTACGACTGCCGCCTGGGCCCCGACGGGTTCTGGCACGTCTGGCTGCTTAGCTGACCCACACCCCGCTTCTGGCACCATGACGAGGTGTTCAGCGAGACCAGGCGAAGCCCCGCGCTGCTGGACTCGCTGCTCATCGGAGTCCTCGGCGCCGCAATAGGTCTGGCCGGTGCGGCCCGGCCCTCGTTCTGGTACGACGAGGCGGCCACCGTCTCGGCCGCCTACAGCCGTTCGGTCGGCCAACTGTGGCGGATGCTCGGCAATGTCGACGCCGTCCATGGCCTGTACTACCTGTTCATGCACGGTTGGTTTCAGATTGTTCCACCCACCGAGTTCTGGTCCCGCGCCCCGAGCGCGCTGGCGATGGGCGCCGCGGCGGCCGGAATTGTGGTGTTGGGCAAGCAGTTCTCGTCGCGCAGCGTCGCGGTCAGCGCCGGTGTGCTCACCGCGATCCTGCCGCGTTCGACATGGGCGGCGGTGGAAGCGCGCCCGTACGCCGTCTCGATGGCCGCAGCGGTGTGGTTGACGATACTGCTGGTCGGGCTGACGCGACGGGAAAGCCGTTGGCGCTGGGCTTATTACGGCATTTTTCTGGCGGCATCGATGTTGCTGGACGTCTATCTGGCCCTGCTGATCCTGGTGCACGCCGGCTACGTCGTGAGGTATCGGCGCAGCCTCGCTCCGTTCGCGGCGACGGCAGCGTTGACGCTAGGTGCCCTGGTGCCGTTCGTGATTCGAGTCGTCAGGCAGACCCCGCAGATCAAATGGGTGGCGCCCGTCGGACACCGGACCGTCGAAGACGTCGTCGTCCAGCAGTACTTCGAACGTGACCCCCTGTTTGCGGTCCTCGCGGCGTTGGTGATCGCCGCGGCGATCGCGCGCTGGCTGTGGGCGACCGGCCTCGGGGCGGGAGAGCGACAGCTGTTGCTCTTGGGGGCGGCGTGGGCGGCGTTGCCCACCGCGGTGATCGTGGTCTTCTCCGCCGTCGTCCATCCGATCTACACGCCGCGCTACCTCACCTTCACCGGTCCTGCGGTGGCGCTCGTCCTCGGGGTGTGTGTCGGCGCCGTCACCTCGAGACCTTGGCGGGCCGCCGCCCTGGTCGGCCTGTTCGCCGTTGCCGCGGCACCCAACTACGTTCGGACACAGCTGAATCCGTACGCGAAATACGGCATGGACTACAGTCAGGTGGCCGACCTGATCACCGCCAAGGCGGCCGCCGGTGACTGCCTACTGGTCAACGACACCGTCACCTTCATGCCCGCCCCGATGCGCCCGCTGCTGGCGGCGCGCCCCGACGCGTACCGCAAGCTGGTCGACCTCACGCTGTGGCAGCGGGCGACCGACCGCAACGACGTCTTCGACACCAACCTCATCCCAGAGGTGGTCGCAACCCCGTTGAGCCACTGCGGGGTTGTCTGGATCATCACGCAGGCGGATCCGTCGCTGCCGGCACACGAACAGGGCCCGGCGCTGCCGCCCGGTCCGGTCTACGGCCCCACGCCCGCCTTCGGGGTCCCCCACGATCTGGGGTTCCGGCTGGTCGAACGCTGGCAGTTCAACCTGGTGCAGGTGCTCAAAGCCGAGCGGTAGTCACCAGATTCGGAGGTAGTCGACCAGCATCGAGGAGGGGAATTGGCCCGCCGCCGGGTCACCGGCACCCACGCCGCCGACGGCGAGAGTGAACATCGGGGTCATCCAGTAGCCGGGGATGTTGAACGGCCACCGGAAATCGTCGGGAGCGCCGCCGGCGACGTGGATCGGCTTGTTGGGCACCTTGAAGTACTCGGCGCCGTCCCGAGAGAACTCGAATCCCTCTTCGCCCCAATGCATCCGCCAGGTGTGCCAGTTGCCGTCAACCAGTCCGGGGATGGATTTGCCCTCCCAGGTCTTGCCGTTGGACGCCGCGTGCACCGTGGTGCCCGGGGCCCACTGCCCGTTGCCGTACCACTCGAAGATGTCGACCTCACCGTCGGGCAGCGGGTCCTCGTTGACCCCCCAGAACGACGGCCACAGGCCGGGGAACAGGCAGTCGAGCTTGATCCGCGCCTCCCACGTCTGGTTGATCATGCTGCGGAAGGTGCCGCGCAGCTTGCCGCTGTAATAGGTGTTGCTGAGGAAGTCGTGGGTGGCGCACAGCACGAGGTTGGAGTGGCCGTCTTGGTACACGTTCTGGCGGTCGTCGCGGTAGATGCCCTCGACGGGCGGGAACACATCGTCCTGCCACGTCTGGATGGTCCACTTGCTCGGGTCGGGAGGTGAGCCCGCGGGCCCGTCGAATTCGTCGGCGAAGATGTAGGGGCCACCGCCCCCGGCCGACGGCGGCGCCTCCGGTGCGGACGGGGTTGCCCAGGCTTGCGGGAGTCGCATCGCAGCCCCCAGCATGCCGAGCCCGGACGTCAACAACATGCTGCGACGATCCATCTACATCCCACCAATCGTGAAAGCCGTTCCTGCAACCGGGCGCGATACCCCCAGGAAACTCTCGCAAACGGTGTTACTAAACCACGCACCGGGGTCGTTCGCATCCCGCCCCGCCGGTCCGATCCCGCGGCCGCGCCG
>NZ_LZKC01000389.1:0-12851 GCF_001672685.1 Mycobacterium sp. E2462 | reverse complement strand
CGGCCTGCGAATCGTCGCCTTTGGGTCGGCGGAACCCGCGGACGGTCAACCACTGCTCGTCGCCGGCCAGGCCGGTCCACGCCGCCAAGTCGTCACCGAGTGGCGCCATCGCGATGGAGTCGATCGCGAAACGCGTCTCAGTGGCGAAGGCCAGCAGGTCGTTGATCGACATGACGTGTTGGACATAGGAATCCGCGGACGGCCGCGGTACCACCAGCGTTCCGGTGCGGGGTCGCGAGGACACCAGGTTGTCGTCGCGCAGCCGCCGCAACGCCTCCCGAATGGTGTAGCGGCTGACCGAAAACCGTTCGCAGAGTTCATGTTCGGTGGGCAATTGCGAACCGACGGGATACACGCCCTCGACGATGTCCTTGCGCAGCGCCCGTGCCACCTGCAGGTAACGGTGGTCCGCCATCTTGGTGTCCGGCATCGGCGCGCCCGTCAGGTTTCCCGCCGCAGGGCCAGGACGCTGCCGTCGGCGTCCGCGGAGACGTACAACGTCCCGTCCGGGCCGGCGGCGATCCCGGCGAACGGACCCTGCGGACCCGAGAACGGCGGCATGCCGCGCAGCGGCTTGGGCACCACGCCCGGCGGCGCGCCCACCGGTAGATCGGACGCGACGACTTCGCGGGCACCGGTGGTCGCGTCGAACGCGACGATTTCCTTGGCGCCCGCGTCGACGACGTAGACCCGCCCCGCCGACACCGCGATGCCCTGAGGGCGCTGCAGGCCATCCAGTACCGGGGCGATCGCGCCACCCGCCACCCGCACCACCCGCCCGGCGCCGGTCTCGGTGACGAGGCAGGTTCCGTCGGCCGCGATCGCGACACCCGTGGGTTCGTGCAGCCCGGACGCCAGGGTCTCGACGCCGCCGGCCCGCAGGCACAGCACCCGGCCGGTGCCCAGCTCGGCGGTCACGATGGACCCCCCGGGCGCCACGGCGACGCCGTAGAGCTGGTCGAATCCGTCTGCCAGCACCTCGCTTTCGCTGCCGCCCGGCCGGTATCGGGCCACCTCACCGTTGGCGGTGGTGACGACGAACTCGCCGGCCGCGCCGTCGACCGCGGCCAGCCCGCGCAGGAAGCCGGGGTATCCGGGGCTGAACAACATGCCCGCGGTCCGCAATGGCCCGCGCTCGGGATCGGGGTCGGGCTCTAGCGCATACAGGTACGTCCCGTCGGCGATGAACAGGGTGCCGTCGGCGCCGAGCGCGAGGTCCAAGGGCCAGTTCAGCCCCCCCGGCAGCACGGTGCGGCACTCGCCGCCGTCGAGGATCTCGGTGATCTCGCCGGTGAAGTTGGAGACGAACAACCGGTCACCGACGAAGGTCAGGTTGTCCAGTCCAGGGTTCAGCGTGGCCAGCACCGTGCGCGCGCCGCTACGGGGATCGATGCGCAACACCTGCCCACTGTGTACCTGCGTCGAGACAAGACACCCGGTCGAATCGAACTTGACCGCATCGGGAACGCCCAGGTCCCCGGCGACCCGCTCGGGTTCGCCGCCGTCGGGGTGGATGCGCCAGATCTCGTTGGCGGTCATCAGCGGGAAATACAACAACCCGTCGGGTCCGACCTCCATCGCGTTCGGCGACGGCGCGTTCTCCAGCAACACCCGCGGCGCTCCGCCGGCCATGTCGAATTCCAAGAGGCGCCCGCCGTCGCGGCATTCGCCGATGAACAGTCGGTCCCGGTGCACGGTGATGCCGTTCGCCGACGGCACGTCGTCGCGTAGCACCCGGGTATGACCGCCCGCGTCGCGCACGCTCACCCGGCCGTCCATCACCTCGGTGGCATAGAGGTTGCCGCGGGAATCGAACGCCACGTCGTCCGGGCCGACGATGTCGCCGCCCTTGGCGCTGACCGTGTCGAGGCGCCCGGTCGCCAGGTCGAGCGCGCTGACCTGGCTGCCGGTCACCTGAGCGATGTAGACGCGGCCGTCCGGCCCGGTGCGCAGGCCGTTGGCGCCGAAGAGCCGGCTCGGCGCCGTCAGGCGCGCGAGCGTCCAGCCCGGCGCGAGCCGCGGCCCGCGCGGGGGCGAGTAGCGGCCGTCGAGGCGCACCGGTCGAGTCGTCACCGGTCGGACCATAGCAATCGGGCAATGGTCCAGACAATAGCCCCAATAGCCCGCGGATTCTCGGGTTGACCCCCTTGACGGGCCCTCACGCTCGGAGAATCATGCTCTCTGATGAGTGCACGCCATTATCTGGTACGGACAAATTCCTGACCGATGGGACATGACCTTCTCGACCTCGCCGGGCGCATCGTCGTGGTCTCCGGGGCCGCGGGTGGCGGCATCGGGACCGCGATCACCCGCACGGTCGCCGAGGCCGGCGCGACGGTGATCGCCGTCAGCCGGGGGCAGGACAACCTCGACCGCCACCTCGCGCCCCTGCGCGACGCCGGCCTCCCGGTCGTGCCCCTGGCCGCCGACGCCTCGACCGACGACGGCATCGCCGCCACGCTCGAGGCGGCGCGCGCGGCCAGTGGCGAACTGTATGGGCTGGTCAACGTCGCCGGCGGCGCCGACCCCGCGACCTGGATGCCGTCCACCCGGGTGACCCGCGGCGACTGGCGCGACCTGTTCGCGCGCAACCTGGAGACGATGTTCTTCATGAGCCAGGCCGTCGCCGCGGAGCTGCGGGGCCGTGGCCGGCCTGGCTCGATCGTGTCCCTCTCCTCGATCAGCGGGATGAACAGCGCCCCCTTCCACATCGCTTACGGCACGGCCAAGGCCGCGATCGCGGCCGCCACCCGCACCATGGCGGTCGAACTGGCCGGGACCGACGGGACACCGGCGATCCGGGTCAACGCGGTCGCCCCGGGGGTCATCAAGACGCCGGCGTCCGGCACCTACGTCGACGACGACGCCGAGCGCGACCGGCGCGCCATCGCAATGGGACGGCGCGGCTGCCCAGAGGAGATCGCAGGAACCGTGCTGTTCCTGCTGTCGGACCTGTCGAGCTACGTCACCGGGCAGACGCTGTTGGTCGACGGCGGGCTGAACCTGAAATGGGGCCACCTGGGCGCCGACAACACGTCGCTGTTCCTCAAGGACGAGGCGTTCCGCGCGGCCATCACGGACGGGGCCTGAGTCGCCGGCGGCGACCAGAGAGCGAGGAGGGGCGATGACGGAGAACGGCGCCGGCGCGGCGCAGGAACTCAGCGCACCGGTCACGATCCCGGTGCAGGCCTACCTGTCACAGGATTACCTACGGGCCGAACGAGACAAGTTGTGGCGCAAGGTCTGGCAACAGGTCGGACGGGTCGAGGACCTGCCCAGGGTGGGCAGCTTCCTCACCTACGACATCCTCGACGACTCCGTCATCGTGGTGCGCACCGGTCCGGACACCCTCAAGGCGCACCACAACGTCTGCATGCACCGCGGCCGGCGCCTGATCGATGTGCCCGAAGGGGCGAAAAGCGCCTGCGGACAACGCAAGTCGTTCGTGTGCGGGTTTCACGGCTGGACCTATGACCAGGACGGCGCCTGCGTCCACGTGCCCGAACGCCAGGACTGGCAGGGCGCCCTGACGCCCCAGAACACCCACCTGGCGTCGGTCAACGTTGACACCTGGGGCGGCTGGATCTGGATCAACATGGACCCGGCGGCCGAACCGCTGCGCGACTACCTCGAACCCGCGGCCACCATGCTCGACCCGTTCCGCCTGCAGGACATGCGGTGCAAATGGCGTAAATGGCTGCACTTCGACTGCAATTGGAAGGTCGCGATGGAGGCCTTCAACGAGACCTACCACGTGGCCACCACCCACCCGCAGTTCAACAAGTTCGGCAACTTCCGCGGGTGGGCGCACGCGCAGGGTAAGCACAGCAACATCGGTTACGACGCGCCCGCCGACCTGGAGGAGACCAAGTCCAAGATCCGGTTGGGAACCGGCGCGGACCCCCGCGTCTCGACCGCCGAAATGCAGATCTACACGTTGGAGGAAACCAACGCCACCACCACCAGAACGCTGGTGGAGGCGGCGCGCCGCCTGGTCGACGAGCTACCCGAGGACGCTCCCGCCAACCAGGTGCTCGAGCACTGGTTGTCCTCGGCGCGCCGCGACGACGCCGACCGCGGGGTGGTCTGGCCGACCATCGATCCCGAACACCTGGCCAAGAGCGGGACCGCGTGGCAGATCTTCCCGAACTTCCAGATCGGGCAGGGCCTGACCACCGCGCTGTGCTACAGCGCCCGGCCGCACGGTTATGACCCGGACAAGTGCATCTTCGAGGCGTCGTGCTACGAGCTGTACCCGAAAGGCGAAGAGCCGCACACCGAATGGGTGTACGCCGCGCCCGACGACCCGAGCTGGCGCAGCGTGTTGCCGCAGGACTTCTCCAACATGGCCGCCGTCCAGCAGGGCATGAAGTCCTACGGATTCACCGGCCCCAAGCCCAACCCTTACATGGAGCGCAGCACCGCGAACCTGCACCGCAACCTCGCCCGCTACCTGGGCACCGGGGCACCGAGTGAACTCGCTACCGGATTAGATGGAGGAGATCGACCGTGAAAGTCAACCTGGGATTCGGAGCCCACAACTCCCACGACTGGGACCGGGTGCTCGCCGAGGACTTCAGCCACCCGCCCGCGACGCCCGACTGGGAGTGCGTGCAATCCACCCTGGCGATCGCCGATCTCGCCGAGCCCCTGGGGTTCGACGGCATCTGGATGCCCGAGCACTGCGGTACCCCTTATGGCATGACGCCCAACCCGATTCAGGCGCTGAGCTATTTCGCCGGTCGCACCGAACGGGTCAGCCTCGGGACCTTCGTCGCCGTCGCGCCGTGGTGGCACCCGATTCGGCTGGCGCACCAGATCGCCTACCTCGACATCATCTCCAACGGCCGCTACACCACCATCGGCATCGGGCGCGGCGTCTCGAAGAGCGAGTTCGACGCCGTCGGCGTGCCGCGGGAGGAGAGCCGGCAGCGGTTCAACGAGACCCTCGACATCCTGGCGCTGGCGTTCTCGGGGGAGCGGTTTTCTTACGAGGGCGAGATTTTCACCGTCCCGGAGATGTCGTTGCGGCCGGAACCCCAAAGCCGCGACCTGTTCTCGCGGATCTACAGTTCGTCGTCGACCGCCGAGTCGTTGGAGATCTTGGCCCGCCGCGGCATGGTGCCGCTGTTCGTGGGCAACAAGCCGATCGAAGACGCCGGCCGAGAGGTCCAGAAGGTCAACACGTTCCGCAAGGAAGAGGGCCTGGCGCCGTGCCAGCCCAAGAACGTCATGTTCATGTACTGCACGACGGAGGACCCAGGCAAGACCGAGGAATGGATCTGGACCGCCAACCGCGACGTCACCGTGCACTACGGTTTCGCCGACGCCTCGAACTTCAAGGGCGTCAAGGGTTATGAGGCCTACGCCGCCCGGGAGGCCACAGCGACGGCCGTCCTCGCCTCCTCGGTCACCGGGTCGGACGCGGGTCCGGCGCAGGCGGCGCCGACGAAAACCCCCGGCTACCACGCATCTAACCTGCTGATCGGCACCCCGCAGGAGATCTTCGACCGGATTCAGGCCGCCCAGCGGGCGTGTTCGTTCTCCGAGCTCACCATCGTCCCGCAGTTCGGCACCATGCCCTACCCCGAGGCGATGGCCAGCACCCGGCTGTTCGCCGAGGAGGTGCTGCCCGCGGTGCAGGACATGGCGGCGCCGCTGCACGCCGCCGCGCTCCCCGAAAACGCCCTGGCATGACGGCGTTCTCCGGCCAGGACTGCCCGCCGTCGCAGACTCCCGACGACGTCGACTTCGACGCCCTGCGCGCGAAGTACCGGCTGGAGCGCGACAAGCGGCTACGCCCCGAGGGATCCAAGCAGTACGTCGAACTCGTCGACGATTTCGCGGGGTACTACGAAACCGACCCGCACAGCCCACCCTTGGTGCGCGACCCGATCTCGGCGGACATCGACGTCGCCGTGATCGGCGGGGGGTTCGGTGGCCTGCTGTGCGGCGCCTCCCTGAAAAAGGCCGGGGTGCAGGACGTCCGCATCATCGAACTCGGCGGCGACTTCGGCGGCGTCTGGTACTGGAACCGCTACCCGGGCATTCAGTGCGACAACGAATCGTATTGCTACGTACCGCTACTCGAGGAACTGAATTTCGTCCCGTCGAAGAAGTTCGCCGACGGCGCCGAGATCTACGAACACTGCCGCCGCATCGGCAAACACTACGGCCTCTACGATTCCGCGATCTTGTCCACCCAGGTGCGCGCGCTGCGTTGGGACGAGAACCTGAGCCGCTGGCGGGTCGGCACCGACCGCGGCGACGACATCCGGGCCCGCTTCGTGGTGATGGCCTCCGGGCCGTTCCACCGGCCGAAACTTCCCGGCATCCCGGGGATCAACGAGTTCTCCGGCCACAGCTTCCACTCGTCACGCTGGGATTACGCGTACACCGGCGGTGACAGCTCGGGCGGGTTGGACAAGCTCGCCGACAAGCGTGTGGCGGTGGTGGGCACCGGCGCGACGGCGATCCAGATCGTGCCGTTTCTGGGCCGGTACGCCAAAGAGCTGCTGGTCTTTCAGCGGACCCCGTCGTCGGTCGGGGCGCGTAACAACGCGCCGACCGACCCGGACTGGGTGAAATCGCTGCGGCCGGGCTGGCAGAAGGAGCGGCAACGCAACTTCCACGCCTGGACCTTCGAGGGGATGGCGCTCGGCCAGCCCGACTACGTCTGTGACTTCTGGACCGAACTGGGCCGCAACACCGCCGCGCGGGTGCTCGCCCTTGACGACCCGGCGTCGCTGACCCCCGAGCAGTTCATGGCGATCCGGGAAGAAGAGGATTTCAAGGTCATGGAGCGCCTGCGCCGCCGGGTCGACAGCCTCGTCGAGGATCCGAACACCGCCGAAGCGCTCAAACCGTACTACCGGTTCCTGTGCAAGCGGCCCACCACGAACGACGAATACCTGCAGACCTTCAACCGCCCGAACGTGCGGCTGATCGACGTGTCGGGCAGCAAGGGAGTGCAGCGGGCCACGCCGAAGGGGTTGGTGGCCAACGGGATTGAATACAAGGTCGACTGCATCATCTACGCGAGCGGCTTCGAGATCACCACGGAGATCAGCCGCCGCTATTCGATCGAGACCATCACGGGCCGCGACGGGGTGTCGCTGTTCGACTCTTGGCGCGACGGCTACAAGACGCTGCACGGCATGACCAGCCGCGGGTTTCCCAACCAGTTCTTCACCGGCTTCACCCAGGTCGGCATCTCCGCCAACATCGCCGCCAACTACGAATTGCAGGGCGAGCACATCGGCTACATCATCGCCGAGGCGCTGGCCCGCGGCGCGACGACCGTCGAACCCACCGAGGCGGCCCAGCAGGCGTGGTGCGACACCATCCGGCAGAACGCGATCGACAACAGCGCGTTCGATCGCGAATGCACGCCCGGCTACTACAACAACGAGGGCGGCGGCGCCGGCGCCCAGGCGGGCGAGGGCATCCGGTCCCACCTGGGCGAGCCGTACGGCCCCGGTTTCTACGCGTTCGGGGAGCTGCTGGCCCGATGGCGCGACCAGGGCGATCTGGACGGCTTGACGCTGGGATCATGACCGGCGAGCTGAGGTTCGACGACCGGGTCGCCGTGATCACCGGCGCCGGTAGGGGATTGGGCCGCGAATACGCGCTGCTGCTGGCCGCCCGCGGCGCCAAGGTGGTGGTCAACGACACCGGCGGCGCCCTGACCGGGGCGGGCGCGGACTCCGGCCCCGCCCACCGGGTGGCCGCGGAGATCGTGGCAGCCGGCGGCGAGGCGGTCGCCAACACCGACTCCGTCGCGACGGCCGACGGCGGCCGGCGCATCGTCGACGCCGCGCTGGACCGCTACGGGCGCGTCGACATCCTCATCCACAACGCCGGCACCGTGCGGCGCGCATCGCTGAAGCAGATGAGCTACGAGGATTTCGACGCCGTCCTCGACGTCCACCTGCGCGGCGCGTTCCACGTTGTGCGCCCGGCCTTTCCGGTCATGTGCGCCGCGCGCTACGGTCGCATCGTGCTGACCTCCTCGATCGGCGGGCTCTACGGCAACCACGACGTCGCGAACTACGCGGCCGCCAAGGCGGGCCTGCTGGGCCTGTCCAACGTCGTCGCCCTCGAAGGCGCCGCCGAGGGCGTGCGCTGCAACGTCATCGTCCCGTCGGCCCTGACGCGGATGGCGGACGGTATCGACGTGTCGGCGTACCCGCCGATGGGCACCGACCTGGTGGCCCCGGTGGTGGGGCTGTTGGCCCACGAGAGCTGCCCGGTCACCGGCGAAATGCTGGTGGCGATCGCCGGCCGCGTCGCGCGGGCCGTGGTCGCCGAGAGCCCGGGCGTGCACCGCCGGTCGTGGTCCGTCGAGGACGTGGCCGAGCAGATCGACGCGATCCGTTACCTCGCGGCGCCGTTGGTGTTCCCCGTCGTCCCCGACGGGCACGCCGATCACATCCGGTACAGCTTCGACACCGCCTCGCGGGCGACGCGGGACGGGGCCCACCATGTCTGACGGCGCGGCGCGCGGCGGTCCCCTCGCCGGGGTGCGGGTGGTCGACCTGACCGCGATGGTGATGGGGCCGTACTGCACGCAGATCATGGCTGACATGGGCGCCGACGTCGTCAAGGTCGAGCCGCCGCGGGGCGACGACACGCGTTACGTGTCCGTCGGGCCGGTCCGCGGCATGGGCGGCGTGTTCGTCAACGTCAACCGCGGCAAACGCGCCATCACCGTCGATCTGCAGACGGAGGCGGGAAAGACGGTGCTGCGCGCGCTGATCGAGCGCGCGGACGTGTTCATCCACTCGATGCGCTCGAAGGCGATCGCACGGCTCGGCTTCAGCTACGACGAGGTGGCCGCCATCAACCCGGCCATCGTCTACACCAACTGCTACGGCTACGGCCGGCGCGGCCCCCACAGGGATCTGCCCGCCTACGACGACACCATCCAGGCGGCGTGCGGCCTGCCGTATGTCCAGGAACAGCTCACCGGGGAACCCAACTACGTCGGCACCATCATGGCCGACAAGGTCGCCGGCCTGACCGCGCTCTACGCCACCACGATGGCGCTGTTCCACCGCGAGCGCACCGGCGAGGGCCAGGAGGTGGAGGTCGGCATGTTCGAGACGATGGCGTCCTTCATGCTGGTCGAACACGCCAACGGCGCCATGTTCGACCCCCCGCTGGGGCCGGCGGTCTACCCGCGTACGGTCGCCCCCAACCGCAGGCCGTATCGCACTAGTGACGGCTACATCGCCGCGCTGATTTACAACGACAAACACTGGAACGCGTTCATGGCGGCCGTGCGGCCACCGTGGGCCGGCGAGATGTACGCCACCCTCGAAAAGCGGTCCCGCCAGATCGACGCGGTGTACGCGTTGCTGGCCGAGACGCTGGCGCAGCGGACCACCCAGGAATGGCTCGAGCTGTTCCGGGAGCTGGAAATCCCCGCCTCCCCGCTGTCCAGCCCGGCGACGTTGTTCGACGACGAACATCTCAACGCCGTCGGCTTTTTCGAGACGGTGCCCACCGAGCACGGCCCCGTGCGCTTTCCCGGTGTGCCGACCTGGTTTTCCCGGACGCCCGGGCGGGTCGCCGGACCCGCGCCGCAGCTCGGGGCCCACACCGAGCAGGTGCTCGACGAACTCGGCCTGGCTCCCGTCGACGCCGAGCAGGCCGGGCCCAGCTAGGCCCCGCGGCGTCGGCCGCCGCGGCGCGGGGCGCCCGCGTGTCTTCGCCGGGATCCGGCGCGGCCGCCCTTAAGCTGGCTCCGATCAACAGGAGGGGCAGCGACGTATCGGCATCAACTATGGCGCCGGACGAGATAGTGGTCAGGGCGCGCTGACGACAGACACCGAGCCGGGCGGGCCGAAATCCGCACCGGCTCGTGGCGCTCACCCCCGGTGGGTGGCGCCCGTGCGCAGGGCCGGCCGGCTGGCGATTTGGGATCGGCCGGAGCGGCGCAACGGGATTCCCGCGCTCGACGGGCTGCGCGCGATCGCGGTGGCGCTGGTCCTCGTCGGGCACGGTGGAATCCCCGGAGTGAGCGGCGGTTTCATCGGCGTCGACGTCTTCTTCGTGCTCAGCGGATTCCTCATCACCTCCCTGCTGTTGGACGAGCTGGGCCGTACCGGCCGCATCGACCAGACCGGCTTCTGGATCCGGCGGGTGCGCAGGCTGCTGCCCGCGCTGGTGTTGATGGTCCTCACGGTGGCCGCGGCCCGCGGGCTGCTCCCCGAACAGGCGCTCACCGGCCTGCGTAACGACGCCATCGCGGCGTTCCTGTGGATCGCGAACTGGCGCTTCGTCGCCCAGAAGACCGACTACTTCACCCAGGGGGCGCCGCCGTCACCGCTGCAGCACACCTGGTCCCTGGGCGTGGAGGAGCAGTACTACTTCGTGTGGCCGCTGCTGCTGATCGCCGTGGCGCTGGCCCTGGCGGCGCGCGCCCGGCGGCGGCGCAGCTGGGCCACCGTCGGCGACGTCCGGTTCGTCGCCTTCCTCGTCGCCGCGCTGGGAGCCGTGGCCTCCGCCGCGGCCGCCATCGTGCTGGTGTCCGACGGCACCAGGGACCGGGTGTATTTCGGCACCGACACCCGCGCGCAGGCGCTGCTGATCGGGTCCGCGGCGGCGGCCCTGCTGGTGCGGGACTGGCCGTCGTTGAACCGCGGCTGGTGCCTGATCCGGACGCGGTGGGGGCGCCGGGTCGCCCGGATCCTGCCCGTGTTCGGCCTTGCCGGGTTGGCGGCCGCCACCCACTACGCGACGGGCAGCGCCGGCGAGTTCCGGCGCGGTCTGCTGGTCGGCGTCGCGGTGGCCGCCGTCTTGGTCGTCGCCCCGGTGGCGCTCGAGCAGCGGGGCCTGGTCGCCCGACTGCTCGCGGTACGGCCGCTGGTGTGGCTGGGCACCATCTCCTACGGCGTGTACCTGTGGCACTGGCCGATCTTCTTGGCCCTCAACGGCGAACGCACCGGGTGGTCGGGCCTGCCGCTGTTCGCCGCGCGGTGTGGCGCCACCGTCGCGCTGGCGGCCGCGTCGTGGTGGCTGCTGGAACAACCGATCCGCCGCTGGCGCCCGGCGCGGGTGCCGCTGCTGCCGCTGGCCGCCGCGACCGTCGCCAGCGCGGCCGCGATCACCCTGTTCGTGGTGCCGGTGGGCACCGGTCCCGGGCTGCGCGAGGTCGGCCTGCCGCCCGGGGTCTCGGCGGTGGCCGCCGTCACGCCGTCGCTGCCCGCGGCGCGCCCGGGCCCGCGAGACCCCAACCGCCCCTTCACCGTTTCGGTGTTCGGCGACTCGATCGGGTGGACCTGGATGCACTACCTGCCCCCGACGCCGGGGTTCGCGTTCCTCGACCACACCGTCATCGGCTGCAGCCTGGTCCGCGGCACCCCGTACCGCTACCTCGGGCAGACTTTGGAACAACGGTCGGAATGCGACGGGTGGCCGATCCGGTGGTCGACGCAGGTCAGCCAGGACCAGCCGGACGTGGCGCTGCTCATCATCGGCCGCTGGGAAACCGTCGACCGCGTCAACGAGGGCCAGTGGACGCACATCGGCGACCCGACATTCGACGCGTACCTCAACGGTGAACTCGAGCGGGCCTTGAACATCGTGAGCGCCAACGGTGTTCGCGTCGTCGTGGCCTCGGTGCCGTACAGCCGGGGCGGGGAGAAGCCGGACGGCCGGCTCTACCCCGAGGACCAACCCGACCGCGTCAACCTGTGGAACACCATGTTGCGCAAGACCGTTGGCCACCACCCGAACGTCCAGATCCTCGACCTCAACAAGAAACTCTGCCCGGACGGTGTCTACACCGCGAAGGTGGACGGCATCAAGGTGCGCAGCGACGGGGTCCACCTCACCCCCGAAGGGGTGAGGTGGCTCACGCCGTGGCTCGAGGAATCGCTGCGCTGAACACTTAGCCGGTGCGGCAGCTGACCTCCATGCTGTCGCTGTCGCGAACGTTGAAGTTGAAGCTCACGTAGCCGTTGTCCGGGTTGCGGACCCGGTCCAGGTACGGCTGGGTGTCGGCGGCGTTGGTGTTGTCGGCGACGATCAACACCCCGGGCGACAACCGCGGTTCGAGCAGTTCCAGCACCGGCAGGTAGAGGTCCTTCCACCCGTCCAGCAAGACGAAGTCGACGCTGCCCGACAACTCGGACAGCGTGACGAGGGCGTCGCCTTCGAGGATGGTGATGAGGTCGTCGAGGCCGGTTTCGGCGAAAGTGTCTCTGGCGGCGGCGATTTTGGTGGTGCTGAGCTCGGTGGTCACCACTCGGCCGGCGCCGTTGTCGCGCACCGCCGACGCCAGGTGCACGGCGGAAATGCCGAACGACATCCCGAATTCGACGACGGTCGCGGGCCGGGTCGCGCGCACCAGCGAGTACAGCAGGCGGCCGGCTTCGGGCGTCACCGGGATGTAGAACTCGCTCATCGCCTCGGCACGTTCCTGGGCGTTCATCGGCCGATCGAAGGTGCCCCGCCGTTCGCGCAGCAGCGACATCTGATTCTTCGACTCGGTGTACATGCGGTCGAGCGTCGACGCGACCCTGGGGTCCTGCAGCGTTGTGGTCATGCCCTCGAGGGTAGGCGCCGTTACGAAACTGTAAACGCGTTTGACGAGCCTCAATCCGGGGTGTAGACATGTCTTCGCAAGCACCTCGGTAGGTGAGGCGTCTGCACGGCGTATCCGACCATCATTGGTGGTCCGGAAGCCACTTGGGCTCAACCCTTGGGTCCGGGAAGAGCTGTCCTGACCCGGGGCGTCTCTCGACGTTCGGGGTCAGTGGCCTGTGTCCGTGCAGACGCCTCACCTACCGAGGTGCTTGCGAAGACATGGCTACACCCCGCATTGAGGCTCGTCAAACGCGTTT
>NZ_LZKC01000388.1:0-1439 GCF_001672685.1 Mycobacterium sp. E2462 | reverse complement strand
GACAGCGGCGCGGGTCAAACGACGGGCTGCGGCCCTGGAGGCGTCCGGTTCCCTCACCTACGACCTCGAGCTGGTGCCGGAGCGCCTCGGCTTTCGGGTCACCGCCACCGTGTGGATCTGCGCGCAGGCCGGTCGCCTGACCGACGTCGCCGACCGGATCGCCGGGCACCCCGAGGTTGCCTCCGTCATCGCCGTCAGCGGGCGCCACCACCTGGTCGCCGTCGTGATCTGCCGCGACGTCGAGCACCTCTACGGGTACCTCACCGAGCGACTGGGCATCATCGACCATGTCCACAGCTACGACGTGCGAATCCGCACCAAACGCCTTAAGCAGGCCGCCTCGCTGATCACGCGCGGCCGCTTGATCCGCGCCACCCCTCCCGGATAGCCGAATCCGCTTCTCGCTCAGTCAGTTTCGGTGGCTGGGCGCGGGCCCGCCGCGACCAGGTTGAGGTGCGCGGCGCGGCGCGGCGTCGCCGGATCCGCGGTGTGGGTGGCCTGCGTGGAATCCTGCTCGTGAATGCGCACGGCGCCTCCGGTGGCGCTGTGCTGCCGCTGCCAGTCGGTGATCGCCTGCCGCGCCGAGTGATCCAGGTAGGTGGCGGAAAGGTGGACGGTGACATCGGTTCCTTCGGGAATGCTTGCCAACACCCCGGTCAGGCGCGGCAGCGCCAGGAAGGTGCAGGCACCTTCGACGACCACGTGCCATTCGGCACCGACCACGGTGGCCTGCACCTTGGCGCGCACCACCCGCCAGCCAGTCACCGCGACGGCGACGGCCAGGCCGATCAGCACCCCGTGGAGCAGGTTCAGGAAGACGACGCTGACCACGGTGATCAGATAGACAGCGAAATCACCGTTGCGCATGGCGGTTTCGATGTGTGCAGGCTTGAGCAGTTCGATCCCGATCACGATCAGCAAGCCGGCCAGTGCGGCCGTCGGAATCTTCTCCACGAGACCCGCGAAGGGCACGGCGAACAACAGAACCCAGAAGCCGTGCATGACGGTCGATGCGCGGGAACGGGCGCCGGCGCTGACGTTGGCCGCGCTGCGCACGATGACGCCGGCGATCGGCAGGCCGCCGATCGCGCCCGAGACCATGTTCGCCGCGCCCTGGCCGATGAGCTCGCGGTTGAAGTCGGTACGGGGCCCGCTGGTGGCCATCGTCGTCGTGACGGCCGTCTCGTTGCTCTTGCCGTTCCGGGTCTCGCGCATCGAGCTGAACGGATCGGTGCTCGACGCGCTGCAACTGCCGTCGCTGCCGGAACGGAACTGGGGCGCTGTCGCTCTCGCCGTCGTCACCGTCACGCTGATCACCAGCATCCAGAGCCTGCTCACGGCCGTGTCGATCGACCGGATGCACAGCGGGCCCCGTACCGACTTCAACCGCGAGCTCATCGGCCAGGGCGCGGCGAACATGGTCTCGGGCGCGATCGGCG
>NZ_LZKC01000387.1:0-18918 GCF_001672685.1 Mycobacterium sp. E2462 | reverse complement strand
CTCGCCTGCAGGAGGATCGCCAACCGCTCGACCAGGGTTCGCGCCCGGAATTCCCGCTCGCCGGGATCGACGAGCTCCTTAATCACCGACTCCAGGGTGTCGTCGTAGCGGCGGTCCGCTCCACGGGCGGCTGCGAGCTCGTCGAGGAACGCCTCCACCGTCTCCGGTTCGCGGTCCATGGCGCGCAGGACGTCGAGCGCCGCGACGTTGCCCGAGCCCTCCCAGATCGACACCAGCGGCGCTTCCCGGTACAGCCGCGGCATCCCGGATTCCTCGATGTAGCCGTTTCCGCCAAGGCATTCCAGCGCTTCCGCGCTGTGCGACCCCCACTGCTTGCACAGGTAGTACTTGATGGCCGCCAAGCCGAAACGCCGAAACGCCGCCTCGGCGGCGTCGCCGCGGATCGCCCGATCGACCGCTCCCGCCAGCCGCAACATCACGGTCGTCGCGGCCTCGGATTCCACCGCCAGATCGGCCAGCACGTTCGCCATCGCCGGCTTGTCGACCAGCGGTGAGCCGAAGGCGTTGCGGTGGGTCGCATGGTGCAGCGCCTGCGCCGTGCCGATCCGCATCCCCGCCGCGGCCCACAACGAACAGTCCAACCGCGTCAGGTTCACCATCTCCGCGATAGTGCGCACGCCGCGTCCCTCCGGCCCGACGAGAAGGCCGGCCGCGCCGTCGTATTCGATCTCGGCCGAGGCATTAGAGCGGTTACCGAGCTTGTCCTTCAGGCGTTGCAGGAGAATCGAGTTGCGGGTCCCGTCATCGAGGATGCGGGGGACCAGGAAGCACGACACGCCGGACTCCGTCTGCGCCAACGTGAGGAAGACGTCCGACATGGGCGCCGAGGTGAACCACTTGTGGCCCGTCAGCCGGTAGGTGCCGTCGCAATCTTGGGTCGCCGTGGTGGTGTTGGCCCGCACGTCGGATCCGCCCTGCTTCTCGGTCATCGACATCCCTGCGAGCAGGGCGCGCTTGGCCATGGGCGCGCGCAGCTGCGGATCGTAGTCGGCAACGGTCAGCAGGGGTTCGAACCGGGCGGCGAGCCGGGGGTTCGCCCGTAGCGACGCGATGACGGCATAGTTCATCGACACCGGACACATGTGGCCGAAATCCGTTGCGCTCCAGACCATGAACTTGGCGGCGCGGGCGACGTGCGCGCCGGTCTGCGGCGACGACCATGCCGATCCGCCCAACCCGTGGGCCAAGGCGGTGCCCAACAACTCGTGGTAGGCCGGGTCGTAACCAACCTCGTCGATGCGTACGCCGTAGCGGTCGTGCGTCCGCAGGACGGGTGGGTGCTCGTTGGCGAGGGTGCTCCAGTCCTGGACCCATCGGGTGCCGGCGAGCCGCGCGAGGTCGCGCACTTCGCACTCGGCCCACCCGGCTCCCTCGCGGCGGAGACCTTCGACCAGCACTGGCGAGGTCATGATGTCGCGGTCCACGAGCGGCGGAACCTGGTTGATGACAACGTGAGTGGTGGCGGCCATGGTGACCCCTCCTCATCGACGAACGCGTGGCTTTTCGCAGTCAACGATGACTGTCAACGCCCAACGTACTCACAGTCACCGTTGACTGTCAAGGGTGGTCAAGGAGTAAGCGTCAGTGGAAGGTTCGGTGACGCGGCGCCCGCGGCGGCGGTGACGGCTATGTGGCGGAGCGGGTTCGGCGTCCGGCCGGCGCTGGTTTCCTGGGTGCGGCGGGACCGTCGACCGTGCCCCGCATGACACTGATCCAGCTTTCGACGATCGCGTCGTGATTCTTGCTGCCGAGGGACCCGCTGACGGTGAGCCCACGCAGGAAGTGCACTGTCAGGTCGACCACTGTGGGGTAGCCGGACGCGGCCGTCACCGTCGGGCCGAACAGTTCGTCCATGGCCTGGCGCAGATGAACGGCGGCCGCGCGTTCGTGGGGCAGCAACGCTTGACGCAGCCATCCGTCGGCGCGGGCCGCGGCCCACAGCTCCAGCTCGGTGGCGAACGAGCGCCGGCGGCTCGCGTGGTACAGCACGTGCACGCCCCGGGCGATCGGATCCAGATCCTGGTCGGCTTTGGCGAGTTCGTCGCGGATCGCCTCGATGTTCAGCTCGACCAGGCGCTGCACGGCCGCGGCGAACAGGGCTTCGCTCGTCGGGAAGTGATGCAGCAACGCGCCCCGGCTGACCCCGGCGCGTTCCTGCACCCCCAGAGCGGTGGTCGCCGCGTAGCCGTTGTCGATGAGCAGCCCCACGGCGGCGTTGACGATGCGCGCGTACGTCTGCTGACGCTGCTCTTCCCGTCGGTTCATGCCCGTGGCGCCCCGACTGCGCGCCGGCCCGGCCGGCGCCCTAGCCCTCGAAGGTGTTGGGGTCCGGGCGCAGCCGGGTGCCGTCGTTCAGGCCGTTGATCGCCTCGACGTGCTCCGCGGCCAGCTCGAAGTCGAACACGTCGAGGTTGGCGGCGATGTGCTCGGGGTTGGCCGAGCGGAAGATCACGGAGTTGCCCAACTGCAGGTTCCACCGCAGCAGCACCTGCGACGGCGTCTTGCCGTACTCGCCGGCGACCGACGTCACCGTCGGGTTGTCGTTCAGCTTGCCCAGCACCAGCGGGGTGTAGGACTGGGTGACCACGTTGTGCTCGGCGTTGGTCTTGCGCAGCGCCTCCTGATTGAGCAGCGGGTGCAGCTCCACCTGGTTGACCGCGGGGGTGACGAAGGTCAGGTCGATGACGTCCGTCAGGTGCTCCTCGGTGAAGTTCGAGACACCGATGGACCGCGCCAGCCCGTTGCCCCGGACCTGGATCAGGCCGCCGAAGGAGTTGACGTACTCGCCCTTGGCCGGCGCCGGCCAGTGGACCAGGTAGAGGTCGACGTAGTCCAGGCCGAGCCGTTCGAGGCTTTCCTGGAAGGCCTCCTCGGACCGCTTGAAACCGTGATCGGCCGTGGCCAGCTTGGTGGTGACGAACACTTCGGCGCGCGGGATCCCGGAGGCGGCGATCGCGCGGCCGACGGCGGCCTCGTTGCCGTAGGCCGACGCGGTGTCGATGAGCCGGCAACCCAGCTCGAGCGCCGCCGAGACGGCGCGTTCGGTCTCATCGTCGGAGAGGTCCGCGACCCCCAGGCCGAGCGCCGGGATCGTGTTCTCGTCGTTAAGAGCTATGGACGGTATGGCGGTGCCCGACTCGCCAGTCATCGTCATTCACCTGCCTATGCATTTTGAAGGTCGGGTCTTGCGACCAAGTCGAAGCCCGTCGTCGTGCGGCGAACCCGGCGCCTGCCGATCAGCGCCGCTTGGCGCCGCGACCGGCATCGAGCACATCGAGTCGCTCGCAATCGCGTGGAGGGGTTCACCGACTTGCGGTCCACGATATTACCCAGGGGGTAATTCGCTGTGATCGACACCTGACGCGGCCGCACATTTTCCTGGCGGTCGTCCGGGGCGGCTTCGCTTACCGCGTGCGCGCCGCGCCTGTGGCACTGCAGTAGCGTTGGTCGGGCGGCGCTGCCCCGCCAGTTCCCGCGTGGTCGCCGGCCGTTCGGGAGGCCGCGACGGATCGAGACGACGGCGGGACCGAATAATCGACCGCCGTTGCTGCTCAATACCTGTGTTCAAGGGGGTCGTCCATGACTGCGAGCTCGTCCGCAAGCGTTTCTGCCGCGCCGGCCCCGGGGACCAAGCAGCCGCCGCTGCGGTTGACCAGCCGCCTGCAGCGCACGGCCACCACGGTCGGCGTGAAGGTCATTCCGTGGGTCCCGACCGCGCTGCGGCGGGGCTTGGTGCGCGGCCGGTCGGTCATCATCGACGGCAACACGCTCGACCCCACCCTGCAGGTGATGCTGTCCGGGCTGCGCGCCGTCGGCATCGACGGGCTGGTCGTCGACGACGACCCCCGGGTGTCACGGGATTCGCTGCGCGAAACGAGCGTGAGCATGCCGGGCCCGCAGATCCACGTCGGCGTCGGGGACCTGTCCCTGCCCGGTCCGGCCGGGGAGATCCCCGCGCGCCACTACCGCCCGCCCGGCGGGGACGCCGCGCCCCTGCTGGTCTTCTATCACGGCGGCGGCTGGACGCTGGGCGACCTGGACACCTACGACGCACTGTGCCGGCTGATCTGCCGCGACGCCGGGATCCACGTGCTGTCGATCGACTACCGCCTGGCGCCCGAGCACCCCGCCCCGGCCGCGCTGGAGGACGCCTACGCGGCGTTCACCTGGGCTTACGAGCACGGCGCCGAGCTAGGCGCGGTACCCGGACGGGTGGCGGTCGGCGGGGACAGCGCCGGCGGCAACCTGGCCGCCGTGGTGAGTCAGCGGGCCCGGGACGAGGCCGGCCCGGCCCCGGTGCTGCAGTGGCTGCTCTACCCGCGCACCGACTTCACCGCGCAGGGCCGCTCGCTGACGCTGTTCTCACGCGGCTTCCTGCTGACCAAGCGCGACATCGACTGGTTCACCTCCCAGTACCTGCGGGGCAGCGGCATCGACGCCACCGACCCGCGGGTGTCGCCCGCGCTGGCCGAGTCGCTGGCCGGACTGCCGCCCGCGCTGATCGCCGTCGCGGGTTTCGACCCCCTGCGTGACGAGGGCGAGGCCTACGCGGCGGCGCTGCGGGCCGCGGGCACCGAGGTAGACCTGCGCTACCTGGGCACGTTGACGCACGGCTTCGCCAACCTGTTCAAGCTGGGCGGCGACAGCGCCGTGGCCACGAGTGAACTGATCTCCGCGCTGCGCGCCCACCTGAGCCGGGCCTGACCCGGGCGCCGGTAATCTGAAGGCGCCTCGTCGGATCGCCCCCGTCACCGGCGCGCCGACACCCCGAGCAAGGAGCTGGAGAACCCGTGGCCGACAAATCCAAGCGTCCACCGCGATTCGACATGAAGTCGGCCTCCAACGGGAAGTCCGGCCGGCTGGTGCAGATCGGCGGCACCGCGTTCGTCGTGATCTTCGCGGTCGCGCTGGTCTTCTACATCGTCACGTCGCACCACAAGAAGACCGCCGCCGCCGGTCCGGGCGACTCGGTGCGGGTGACGTCGAGCAAGCTGGTGACCCAGCCGGGCACGTCCAACCCGAAGGCCACCGTCGCCTTCTACGAGGACTTCCTGTGCCCCGCCTGCGGCAACTTCGAGCGCACCTTCGGGCCGACCGTGGGCAAGCTCATCGACATCGGCGCCATCGCCGCCGACTACAACATGGTGTCGATCCTGGACAGCGCCAGGAATCAGAACTACTCGTCGCGGGCCGGCGCCGCCGCGTTGTGCGTGGCCGACGAGAATCTCGATGCGTTCCGCCGGTTCCACTCCGCGCTGTACAGCAGCGACATCCAGCCCAGCGAGACCGGCAAGACGTTCCCGGACAACGCCCGCCTGATCGAGTTGGCGCGCGAAGCCGGTGTCGTCGGCAAGGTGCCGGAATGCATCAACAGCGGCAAGTACCTGTCGAAGGTCACCGGTGAGGCGGCCGCCGCGAAGATCACCGCGACGCCCACCATCAAGATCAACGGCGACGACTACGAGCCGTCCACGCCCGACGCGCTGGTCAGCAAGATCAAGCAGATCGTGGGTGACGTGCCCGGCATCGACGGCGCCGCCGCCCCCGCGGCTGCGTGACCGGTGCGGTGTCGGCGCCCACCGCCGCGTCCGCCGGCGACCTGACTCCCCGCGTTCCCGCGCCGAGCGCCTGGTGGGTGCTGATCGCCGGGGCGGTCGGGCTGGCCGCGTCGATGACGCTGACGGTGGAGAAGATCGACATTCTGCTCAACCCGGCGTACGTACCGTCCTGCAACATCAACCCGATCCTGTCGTGCGGCTCGGTGATGGTCACGCCGCAGGCGTCGCTGCTGGGTTTCCCCAACCCACTGCTGGGGCTCGTCGCCTTCGCCGTGGTGGTCGTCACCGGTCTCCTGGCGGTGACGAAAGTGCCGCTGCCGCACTGGTATTGGGTAGGCCTGACGGTCGGATTGCTGATCGGCGCCGCCTTCGTGCACTGGCTGATCTTTCAGAGCCTGTACCGCATCAACGCGCTGTGCCCGTACTGCATGGTGGTGTGGGTGGTGACCATCTCGCTGCTCGTGGTGGTCGCGTCGATCGCGGCCCGGCCGGTGCTGCCGCAGAGCGGCCCGGTGGCCCTGCTCTACCAGTGGCGCTGGTCGATCGCCGCGTTGTGGTTCACCGCGGTGTTCCTGCTCATCATGGCGCGGTTCTGGGACTATTGGTCCACGCTGCTGTAGGGGTGCGCCGGTGACCCGCATCATCGGCGGTGTCGCCGGCGGCCGACGCCTCGCCGTGCCGGCCCGGGGCACCCGGCCGACCACCGATCGCGTGCGCGAATCGCTGTTCAACATCCTTTCCGCCCGGCTGGATCTGGACGGGCTCGCGGTCCTGGACCTGTACGCCGGGTCGGGCGCCCTGGGGTTGGAGGCGTTGTCGCGCGGGGCCGCCACCGCGGTGTTCGTCGAGTCGGACGCGCGCAGCGCCGCGGTGCTCGCCCGCAACATCGACACCGTCGGGCTGCCCGGGGCGACGCTGCGCCGGGCCGCGGTCGCCGCGGTCGTGGCGGCCGGCGCCGGCGCCGCCGTCGACCTGGTGCTGGCCGACCCGCCGTACGAGCTGGCCGCCGCCGTCGTCGAGGCCGTGCTCGCCGGGCTGCGGGATCACGGCTGGACGCGGGCGGGGACCGTCGCGGTGGTCGAACGGGCGACCTCAAGCCCGCCGCTGACCTGGCCTTCCGACTGGTCGCAATGGCCGCAGCGGGTCTACGGCGACACCCGATTGGAGCTCGCCGAGCGGCTCTGAGGGCCGTGTAACGTCGTCTGTCATGCGTTCAGCCGCAGCTCCGTACCGGCATCGGTGCGCGCCGTGACCGGCGCGGTCTGCCCTGGGTCGTTCGACCCGGTCACGTTGGGCCACATCGACGTCTTCGAACGGGCGTCCGCCCAGTTCGACGAGGTTGTGGTCGCGATCCTGGTCAACCCCGCCAAGAAGGGCATGTTCGACCTCGACGAGCGGATCGCCATGATCAACGAGTCGACGACGCACCTGGACAATCTGCGGGTGGAAGCCGGTCAGGGGCTGGTGGTCGACTTCGTGACCTCCCGCGGCATGACCGCCATCGTCAAGGGCCTGCGCACCGGCACCGACTTCGAATACGAGTTGCAGATGGCCCAGATGAACAAGCACATCGCCGGCGTCGACACCTTCTTCGTCGCCACGGCCCCGCAGTATTCGTTCGTGTCGTCGTCGCTGGCCAAAGAGGTGGCGATGCTCGGTGGCGACGTGTCCCAGCTGCTGCCCGAACCTGTGAATCGACGGATCCGCCAGAGGCGCTCCGAGCGGTCTTGACGGCCGGCCGGCCGTTCGACGCGGAAAGCGTTCTGCGGCAAGCTGGTTGACGAGGCCGACGGCGACCCGGAGTATCCCGGCGCCCAGCGGGTACCCGCCGCTGTCAAGTGGGAGTCGGCGGAAGGGGCACGGCTGGTGAAATACATCGCGCTCGAGGAGGCTTTCTCGATACCGGGGATCGCCGACCCCATGGCCCGGTTGTCGTCGCGGGTGACGCCCTACGTCCAGGACTGGCTGCGCAAGCTGCCCGACTTCACCGAGTACCGGTTACCGGAGATGGACGCGGCCGGCATCGACATCCAGGTGCTGTCGCTGACCGTCCCGGGCCTGCAGGCCGACCTGGATCCGGGCACCGCGCGGGACAACGCCAGGCGCGCCAACGACTATCTGGCGCAAGTGGTTGCCGAGCACCCGAGCCGGTTCCGCGGTTTCGCCGCTCTTCCGTTGCAGGACCCCGCCGCGGCGGTCGCCGAGCTGGAGCGCTGCGTCAACGAGTTGGGCTTCTGCGGGGCGCTGATCAACGATCACCTCGGCGGTCATTACCTCGACGAGCCGCTGTTCGAGCCGGTATGGGAAGCCCTGGAATCCCTTGACGTGCCACTGTATTTGCATCCGGGCGCGCCGCCCGCCGACGACTGGCACGTGCTGAACGGTCACCCGGAGCTCTACGGCGCCATGTGGAGTTGGGCCGCCGAGGTGTCCGGGCACGCGTTGCGGGTGCTGTGCAGCGGCGTGTTCGACCGGCATCCCTCGGCGACACTGATTCTGGGGCACATGGGCGAATTCCTGCCCTACCAGCGCAGCCGCCTGGACTCGCGGTACGCCACCATCAACACCGACTACCGGCTGCAACCTCCGCCGTCGGCGTATCTGGGCACCAACGTCGTGTTCACCACCAGCGGCGTGTTCTCGCCGGCCGCCTTGTTGGGCGCGGTGCTGGAAGTGGGCGCCGACGCCATCATGTTCTCGGTCGACTACCCCTACGAGTCCTCGCGGGAGGCGGTCGACGGGTTCGAGCGCGCGACGCTGCAACCCGATGACCGGGAGAAGATCGCGCACGGCAACGCCGAGCGAATCCTCAAGCTATGACCGGCGATTCGGAGGCCGCCGCCGACCTGGTCGCGCTCCTCGCCGACGAGGGGGTGTCGCACTTCTTCATCAACCCCGGGACCGATTCCGCGCCGCTGCAGGAGGCGTTGGCCGCCGCGCGCGCCGCCGGTTCGCCCAGCCCGCGGGCGGTGTTGTGCGTGCACGAGAGCATCGCGCTAGCGGCCGCCATCGGCCATCACCTGGTCAGCGGGCGGCCGCAGGCCGTAATGGTGCACGTGGATGCGGGCACGCTGAACCTCGGCTGCCAGCTGCACAACGCCCAGCGCAACGGGACACCCGTCGTCATGTTCGCCGGGCGCACGCCCTACAGCGCGGCGCCCGAGGTGCGGGGCCATCGCGACACGTTCATCCATTGGCAGCAGGAGCAACTCGACCAGGCCGCCGTCGTGCGCAACTACGTCAAGTGGCACATGGAGGTTCCGCGCGGCCGCGAGCTGGCCCCGATCGTGCGTCGCGCCTTCCAGGTGACGCAATCCAGCCCGACGGGCCCCGCGTACGTGATGCTGCCCCGGGAGTCCCTCATGGAGGCGGGCGCCGGCGAGCTGCCGCGCCGGCTGCCGCCGGCCGTGCCGCCCGGACCGGATCCCGGCGGCCTGGAGCGGCTGGCGGGCATCCTGGCCGAGGCGGACCGGGTCGTCATCGTCACGTCCCGGACCGCCGCGGACCCGGCGAACGCCACGGTGCTGGCTCGCATTGCCGAGTTGCTGGGTGCGCCGGTGCTCGATCAGGGCGATCGCGCGAATCTGCCGCTGGGGCACCCGCTGCACCTGATGGGCGACCCGTCCCCGTTGCGGACCGCGGACGCGGTGTTGCTCCTGGACTCCGAAGTGCCCTGGGTGCCAACACAACTCGCCCCGCCCGAGCACGCCCGGGTGGTGCAGATCGACGCCGATCCCGTCAAGGCCGGCATGCCGCTGTGGACGTATCCGGTGGAGGTGGCGCTCACCGCCGACACCCGGGCGGCGCTGCCCTTGCTGGAGCAGGCCTTGCGGCGGTTGAGCACCGACGAGTCGCGCGAGCGGTGGGCGGCGCGCCGGCGGGACGCCGAAGCCGACATCGCACAACGCCGCGTGGAGCATGCGCGACGCGCCGCGTCCGACGCGGACGCCGACGCCCCCGACGCCATGCTCGCCGCGCTGAACCGCGCGCTGCCCGAGGACGCGATCGTGGTCGAGGAGGCGGTGACCAATCGGCCCGCCGTGGGCCGGCAGGTGCTCCGGCCGCCGGGACGCTTCTTCGACACTGGCGCACCCGCACTCGGATGGGTGTTGGGCGGCGCGTTCGGTGTGAAGCTGGCTGCTTCCGACGCGCCGGTCGTCGCGATCTGCGGTGACGGCTCCTTCAACTTCAGTGTGCCCACCGCGGCGTTGTGGTCGGCGCACCGTTATCGCGCGCCATTCGTCACGGTGGTGCTGAACAACCATTCCTACTGGGCGTCCAAGCGTCCCGTCATGGACCTCTATCCCGACGGAATCTCCGTGCGCGAGAACGATTTTGCCGAGACCCAGCTGGCGCCGGACACCGATTACGCCGCCCTGGCGGCGGCCTGCGGCGGCAGCGGCCGCGTGGTGCCGTCAGCTGACGACATGGCCGAGGCCGTCGCGTGGGCGCTCGCCGAGGCCGACGCCGGGCGCTGCACGGTGCTCGACGTGCGGCTTCCGCAACCGTAACCGCCGCACGCCGCGCCGTCGATGGTGTGGAGGAGCTCTGCAACCCCGGCGCACAAAGCGCCCGTCAGTGGCACCCGTGCTCGTGCCCGGGATCGGGGGAGCCGCCCATCATCCGCAGCATCGGCGCTGCGCCCGAGGTGACGAAGCGGACGATCAACACTGCCGCGAGGAGAAGAAACGCGATGTTCAACCAGGTGGTGTAATTCCACGACACGGACGCTTCCGTGACCGTGGCATTGCGTTGCCTCGGAATGAGACCCGTTGTGCCGAACAGTAATTCGACGAGGTAACCCGCGCACACCATGGCGGCGTAGAAGGTGCCCAGCAACGTCAGCGCCATCCTGGTGCCGTAGTACTTCCGGTAGATGTTCAGAATCGGCAGTATCAGCAGGTCGGCGTAGATGAACGAGATGACCCCGCCGAAGCTGATGCCACCGTTCCACAACACTGCCGCCAGCGGCACATTGCCTATCGAGCAGACGAAGGACACGATCGCCACCAGCGGTCCGACGATCGGACCCCACAGCGCCGACCATCCGGGATGATCGGCCAAAAAGAAGCTCTGCCAGAAGCTTTCGGGAACCCAAGCCGCGATCGCGCCGGCGATGAGCAAGCCCAGCACCAGGTCGCGCAGGATCGCCAGCCACTCCATGACGAACACGTGTGACACCGACGTGAAGCCCTCCGCCGAGAACAGCCTTCGCCAGAAGGGGCCGTCCTTCTGGATCGACATGTCCATCGCCGCATGGCCTTCCATCGACCCGGCGATGCCCCGGTCGGCCTGCTCCCGGGCCGCGTCGACCAATCGCGACCGCACGAATAACCGGAACAGCACGGCCAGCACCACGATCATCAGCGGCCCTCCGACGAACTCGGCGGCCGTGAACTGCCAGCCCATCAGCAGCGCCAGGATGATCCCCAGCTCCACCACGAGGTTCGTCGAGCCGATCTCAAAGGCCATGGCGGCGGTGAAGTTGGCGCCCTTGCGAAACAGGGACCGCGCCAGCGCCACCGCGGCGTAGGAACACGATGACGACGCCGCGCCCAGACCGGCCGAGATCGCCAGCGTCCGGGGGCGATCGTTGCCGAGCAGGGCCACCACCGTCGACCGTCGCACCACGGCCTGCACCACCGCCGACAGGGCGAAGCCCAGGATCAACGCCCACAGGATCTCCCAGGTCATCGATCCGGCGAGCGCCAAAGCGTGGCCGACCGCTGCCAACACCGTCACAGATCCTCCCTACGCGCTCGAGGGGCGCCGCCTTCTTATCATACCGGGTGGGGGTATGGGAGGCAGGCCAACCGGCTGGGCGACGGGCTCGTGGCCAGGCCGTTGCGCCGCCGCGCTCTCTAGAATGGCGGGATAGCACGGCTTTGCCCGGCGGGAGGGAAAAGCCCGACACACCGGTGTCGCCACCGCTGTCACAGTGATAACACCAGGCACACTGGTAACAACAGATCTTCGCAGACGCCAGGAGGGCATGGCTGTGTACCGAGTCTTTGAAGCGCTCGACGAGTTGAGCGCCATCGTGGAAGAAGCCCGCGGCGTTCCGATGACGGCCGGCTGCGTCGTCCCGCGCGGCGACGTGCTCGAGCTGATCGACGACATCAAGGATGCGATCCCGGGCGAGCTGGACGACGCGCAGGACGTGCTGGACGCGCGCGACTCCATGCTGTCCGACGCCAAGACGCACGCCGATTCCATGGTTTCCTCGGCCACCACCGAGTCCGAGTCGATGCTCAACCACGCCCGCGCGGAGGCGGACCGGTTGCTGTCCGACGCCAAGGCGCAGGCCGACCGGATGGTCAGCGAGGCCCGGCAGCACAGCGAGCGAATGGTCGGCGAGGCGCGCGAGGAGTCCATCCGCATCGCCACGGCGGCCAAAAGGGAGTACGAGGCCGCCGTCGGGCGCGCCCAGGCCGAGGCCGACCGGCTGCTGGAGAACGGCAACATCTCCTACGAGAAGGCCGTCCAGGAGGGCATCAAGGAGCAGCAGCGCCTGGTGTCGCAGAACGAGGTGGTGCAGGCCGCGAACTCCGAGGCCACCCGCCTGATCGACACGGCGCACGCCGAGGCCGACCGGTTGCGCGGCGAATGCGACATCTACGTCGACAACAAGCTGGCCGAGTTCGAGGAGTTTCTCAACGGCACCCTGCGGTCGGTGGGCCGCGGCCGTCACCAACTGCGGACGGCCGCCGGCACGCACGACTACGCCGTGCGCTAGGGACTCCGGGCCGGGGCGGCAGCGGTGCCCTGGCGTTACGCGGTCGGCGCCGTAGGATTTGCCTTATGACGCGGCAGCACAGCACCACCACGCAGCGCCCTGCGGCTTCGCCGATGATCGTCGACATCACCCGGCTCGGGCGGCGCCCCGGCGCCATGGTCACCCTGCGCTACACCGTGCCCAGCCCGTCGCGCATCGGGCTGGACATGATCGCGATCGCGCAGGGCGCCCCCCTGGAGTTGGACCTGCGCCTGGAATCCGTGTCGGAGGGCGTCCTGGTGACCGGCACGGTCACCGCCCCGACCAGTGGCGAGTGCGCGCGCTGCCTGACCGCGGTCGACGGCCGCGTGCAAGTCGCGATCACCGAACTGTTCGCCTACCCGAACAGCACCACCGAAGCGACCACCGAGGACGACGAGGTGGGCCACATCGTCGACGACAAGATCAACCTGGAGCAGTCGATCATCGATGCCGTGGGCCTCGAGCTGCCGTTCTCGCCGACGTGCACGCCGGACTGCCCCGGCCTGTGCCCCGAGTGCGGCGTCGCCCTGGCCGCCGAGCCCGGCCATCAGCACGAGCGCATCGACCCGCGGTGGGCCAAGCTGGCCGACATGTTCAGCCCCGAGGCCGACGGCCCGCGGGGGGAGCGGTGACCTCGCGCCAGGTGTTGCTCGACGCGCTGGGGGTGGGACTGTCCGACGAGTTGCTGTCGCTGGCGTTGACGCACCGCAGCTACGCCTACGAGCACGGTGGACTGCCGACCAACGAGCGCCTGGAATTTCTCGGTGACGCGGTGCTGGGCCTGACGATTACCGACGAGCTCTACCATCGGCACCCCGACCGGACCGAGGGCGACCTGGCCAAGCTGCGCGCCAGCGTGGTCAACACCCAGGCCCTGGCCGACGTCGCCCGCAAGCTTTCCGACGAGGGCCTCGGCGTGCACCTGATGCTGGGCCGCGGGGAGGCGAACACCGGCGGCGCCGACAAATCCAGCATCCTCGCGGACGGGATGGAGTCGCTGCTCGGCGCCATCTACCTCGAACACGGCATCGACACCGCCCGCGAGGTGATCCTGCGGCTGTTCGCCGGGCTGCTGGACGCGGCCCCGACGCTGGGCGCCGGCCTCGACTGGAAGACCAGCCTGCAGGAGCTCACCGCTGCGCGCGGGTTGGGGGCGCCCTCCTACATCGTCACGTCGACCGGGCCGGATCACGATAAGGAGTTCACCGCGGTGGTCGTCGTCATGGACGCCGAGTACGGCTCGGGCGTCGGCCGCTCCAAGAAGGAGGCCGAGCAAAAGGCCGCGGCCGCCACCTGGAAGACGTTGGAAGCGCTCGGCACCGCGGACAAGACGTCGGTCTAGGGTCGCCCGCGCCAGATGCCCGAACTGCCCGAAGTCGAGGTGGTCCGCCGCGGCTTGCAAGGCCGTGTGGTGGGCAAGACGATCACCGCGGTGCGGGTGCACCACCCGCGCGCGGTGCGCCGCCACGAAGCGGGCCCCGCGGACCTCACCGCCCGGTTGCTCGACGCACGCATCACCGGCACCGACCGCAGGGGCAAGTACCTGTGGCTGCTGCTCGACAGCGAGCCGGCGGGGCCGGCACCGGAATCGGACACCGCGCTGGTCGTGCACCTCGGGATGAGCGGGCAGATGCTGCTCGGGGAGGTGCCCCGCGCCGACCACGTCCGCATCTCCGCGCTGCTCGACGACGGCACCGTGCTGAGCTTCTCCGACCAGCGCACCTTCGGCGGGTGGTTGCTGGCAGACCTGGTGACCGTCGACGGCAGCGTGGTTCCGGCGCCGGTCGCGCATATCGCCCGCGATCCGCTGGACCCCCGCTTCGATCGCGACGCGGTGGTAACGGCGTTGCGCGCCAAGCACTCCGAGATCAAGCGGCAGCTGCTCAACCAGGAGGTGGTGTCGGGCATCGGCAACATCTACGCCGACGAGGCGCTGTGGCGAGCCAAGGTCAACGGAGCCCGCATCGCCGCCGCCCTGAGCCGACGCCAATTGGCGGCGGTCCTGGACGCCGCCGTCGAGGTGATGAGCGACGCATTGGCCCAAGGAGGAACGTCCTTCGACTCGTTGTACGTCAACGTCAACGGGGAGTCCGGCTACTTCGACCGCTCGCTCAACGTCTACGGCCGCGAGGGCCAGAACTGCTACCGCTGCGGCGCCGTGATCCGCCGGGAGAAGTTCATGAATCGGTCATCGTTCTACTGCCCGAAATGTCAACCGCGCCCGCGTGTTTGAGCGTCAGTCGAAGATGTCGCGGCGCGTGGCGCCCGCGGGTAAAGTCGGGTCGACGAACCACTCGCGGCCGAACAGCATGCCGAACACCTGCGGGGGCAGCCGCAGCAGCACGTCGAAGGCACGCGCGGCGACCCCCGTCGTCCCGATCTGAGAGCGGTGTGCACCGAAGGCGTCCCGCTTTTGACGGGCGAACCGGAACACGTTGATCCGATGCGTGATGGTCGCCCGAGGCGCGTAGACCGTGCGCACGATGTCGGCGGGATACGGGCCGGACAGGCCCACCAGCCCGGCGAGATCGCTGATCCAGCACAGTAATTCGCGGGGCATGGTCGCTTCCAGCAGTCTCGGTGTCGCCGCGAGTTGGGCGGCCCGCTTTCCGACGTGGTGCACCTGGACGTGATCGCGATGACCGTAACCGCCGTTGGGCTGGTAGCTCAGCAACAAATCGGCATCCTCCTCGCGCAGGATCTGGGCGAGCCGTCCCGCCGCCTCCTCGAGATCGGCCCGCCCGAACCGCACCCGGCCTGGCGGGTCGGGGTAGAACGCGGGGCCGTATCCGCTGTCGGCATAACCCAGGCATTCCACTCGTTGAGCACCCAGAATGCTTGCGCTGGAATGTAATTCGCCGATACGGCCATTGTCCCCCTCGTGGACGCGGCCGTCGGTCGCCGCGACGACAACCACCCGGTGCCCGGCCGCCGCGGCCCGGGCCAGCGTGCCGCCGGTGAGCACCACCTCGTCATCCGGGTGGGCGTGAAACGCGATGACGGTGGCCATACGTGCAGTATGCCCAGTGCGTCGACGCCGCGCGGCCCGGTAGAAATGACCCATGACCGATTTGTGGGTAGAGCGCACCGGAACTCGCCGCTATACGGGTCGCAGCTCCCGTGGGGCGCAGGTGCTCATCGGCTCGGAGGACGTCGACGGCGTGTTCACTCCCGGCGAGCTGTTGAAGATCGCGCTCGCCGCGTGCAGCGGGCTCTCGAGCGACCTGCCGCTGGCGCGCCGGCTCGGCGAGGACTATCCGGCGGTGATCAGGGTGTCCGGCGCCGCCGACCGTGAGCAGGAACGCTATCCGCGGCTCGAGGAGACCCTCGAGCTCGACCTCTCCGCGCTGTCGCCGCAGGAGCGGGAACGCCTGCTCGTCGTCGTGAATCGGGCAATTGAGCAGGTCTGCACCGTGGGTCGCACGCTCACCTCCGGAACCGACGTCAGCTTCGAGGTCGCCGATGTCGGCTCCCGCGTCGGGTCCTGACGCCCGCCTCACCGCCTGGGTGCACGGCGCCGTGCAGGGCGTGGGTTTCCGCTGGTGGACGCGGTGCCGCGCGCTCGAGCTGGGCCTCACCGGTTACGCGGCCAACCAGGCCGACGGCCGCGTCCTCGTCGTCGCGCGGGGTCCGCGGGAGGCGGGGGAGAAGCTGCTGGCGCTGCTGGAAGGCGGCGAGGCGTGGCCGCCGAGGCCGGGCCGCGTCGACAAAGTGGTGGCGGACTGGTCGCCGCCCGGGGACCCGTTCGACGGGTTCGTCGAGCGCTGAGCCCGCACCGGCTGCCACCCCAGTCACAGTGGCACCAACTTCGGCCCCGATGTGTCAATTGCGAATCCGCTAGCGCCGGCGCTAGCGGATTGGGAAAGGTATCAGCACCCCAGAATCCGTGACTGATGGGGCTGCTGTGACCCCTGCGTCGAGCCTCAGTCACCGGCCGGTTTTCGACAGCTTCGACACCCCGCAGTGCGGCTGGCCCCAGCGATTTCAGCGGTAGTCTGGCTCGCCATGTACCTCAAGAGTCTGACGCTGAAGGGCTTCAAGTCCTTCGCTTCGCCGACGACTCTGCGGTTCGAACCGGGCATCACCGCGGTGGTCGGGCCCAACGGGTCGGGCAAATCCAACGTGGTCGACGCCCTGGCGTGGGTGATGGGGGAACAGGGCGCCAAGACCCTGCGCGGCGGCAAGATGGAAGACGTCATTTTCGCCGGCACCTCCTCGCGCGCCCCGCTGGGCCGGGCCGAGGTCACCGTGACCATCGACAATTCCGACAACGCGCTGCCGATCGAATACTCCGAGGTGTCGATCACCAGGCGGATGTTCCGCGACGGCGCCAGCGAATACGAAATCAACGGCAGCGGTTGCCGTTTGATGGACGTGCAGGAATTGCTGAGCGACTCCGGCATCGGCCGCGAGATGCACGTGATCGTCGGGCAGGGCAAGCTCGACGAGATCTTGCAGTCGCGTCCCGAAGATCGCCGCGCGTTCATCGAGGAAGCCGCGGGCGTCCTCAAGCACCGCAAGCGCAAGGAAAAGGCGCTCCGCAAACTCGACTCCATGCAGGCGAACCTGGCCCGCCTGACCGACCTCACCACCGAACTGCGCCGCCAGCTCAAGCCGTTGGGCCGCCAGGCCGAGGTGGCCCGTCGCGCGCAGACCATCCAGGCCGACCTGCGCGACGCCCGGCTGCGGCTGGCCGCCGACGACCTGGTCAACCGGCAGACCGAACGGGACGCCATTTTTGAGGCCGAGACCGCCATGCGCCGCGAGCACGAGCAGGCCGCCGCCCGGCTGGCCGTCGCGTCCGCGGAGCTGACCGAACACGAGGCGGCGGTGGCCGAGCTGTCGGCGCGGGCGGAGTCGGTGCAGCACAGCTGGTTCGCGCTGTCGGCGCTGTCCGAGCGCGTCGCCGCCACGGTCCGCATCGCCAACGAGCGCGCCCAGCACCTCGACGTGGAACCGCCGGCTCGCCGCGACACTGACCCGGACGCCCTGGAGGCCGAGGCCGAGCGCGTCGGCGTCGCCGAGCAGCAGCTGGTGGCGGAGCTGGCCGGCGCCCGCAGCCGCCTGGAGGCCGCCCGCGCCGACTTGGCCGAGCGCGAGCGCGAGGCCGCCGAGGCCGACCGCGCGCATCTGGCCGCCGTGCGCGCCGAGGCCGACCGGCGCGAGGGTCTGGCGCGGCTGGCCGGCCAGGTGGAGACCATGCGCGCCCGCGTCGAGTCGATCGACGACAGCGTCGCCCGCCTGTCCGAACGCATCGAACGGGCCGCCGCCCGCGCCCAACAGGCGCGCGCGGAATTCGAGACCGTGCAGGGCCGCGTCGGGGAGCTCGACCAGGGCGAGATGGGGCTCGACGAGCACCACGAGCGCACGGTGTCGGCGCTGCGGTTGGCCGACCAGCGCGTCGCCGAACTGCAGTCCGCCGAGCGCGACGCCGAACGCCAGGTGGCGTCCCTGCGGGCCCGCATCGAGGCGCTGTCGATGGGCCTCGAGCGCAAGGACGGCGCGGCTTGGCTCACCGAAAACCATTCGGGCGGTGGGCTTTTGGGGCCGGTCGCCAAGCTGGTCAAGGTCCGGCCCGGCTACGAGGCGGCGCTGGCCGCGGTGCTGGGCGCGGCGGCCGACGCGCTGGCCGCCGAGACGTTCGGCGCGGCCCGGTCCGCGGTCGCCGCCCTGAAGCAGGCCGACGGCGGCCGCGCGGCGCTGGTCCTGGGCGACTGGCCGGTGCACGACCCCGCGGCGCAGGGTGCGCCGCCCGCCGGCGCGCACTGGGCGCTGGACCTGATCGAGGCGCCGGCCCGGCTGCGCGGGGCGGTCACGGCCATGCTGTCCGGCGTCGCGGTCGTCGACGACCTGGACCAGGCGCTGGCGCTGATCGGCGCGCAGCCCCGCCTGCGCGCGGTCACCCTCGACGGCGACCTGGTGGGCGCGGGCTGGGTGAGCGGCGGCTCCGACCGCAAGCTGTCCACGCTGGAGGTCGCGTCCGCGATCGATAAGGCCAGCGCCGAGTTGGCCGCCGCCGAGGCGCAGGTCGCCCAGCTCAGCGCGGCGCTCTCCGGCGCGCTGACCGAGCAGGCCGCCCGCCAGGACTCGGCGGAGCAGGCGCTGGCCGCCCTCAACGAGTCCGACACCGAGATCTCGGCGATGTACGAGCAGCTCGGCCGGCTCGGGCAGGAGGCCCGCACGTCGCACGACGAGTGGAACGCGCTGCTGCGGCAGCGCGAGGAGCTGGAGGCCAGCCGCGCCCAGACCGTCGACGAGGTCACCGCGCTGGAGACCCGGCTGCGCAACGCGCAGGACACCGAGCACGTCCAGGCCGAGGAGCCGACCCACGCCGAGGTGCGCCAGCGGATCGCCGCGGCCGCCGATGCCGCCCGCGGCGTGGAGGTGGAGGCGCGGCTGGCGGTGCGCACCGCGGAGGAACGCGCCAACGCGGTGCGCGGCCGGGCGGATTCGCTGCGCCGCGCGGCCGTCGCGGAGCGCGAGGCCCGGCTGCGCGCCCAGCAGGCGCGCTGGCCGCGGCTGGGCGCGGCGGCCGACGGCGCTGGCCTTATCGATCGCGGACGCGACCTCCAGCGTGGACAG
>NZ_LZKC01000386.1:0-1041 GCF_001672685.1 Mycobacterium sp. E2462 | reverse complement strand
GCGCCAACCGCTACGCGAACGCCTGACCGCGAAGGAACTCTCCAATGACCAAGCCGACAAAGCAAATTCATCTGGCCGCGCATTTCCCGGGTGTCAACAACACCACGGTGTGGAGCGACCCGGCGGCCGGTAGCCACATCGAGTTCAGCTCGTTCGCGCGATTCGCCCAGACCGCCGAACGCGGCAAGTTCGACTTCCTCTTCCTGGCCGAGGGATTGCGGTTGCGCGAGCAGAACGGCCTGATCTACGACCTGGACGTCGTCGGCCGCCCCGACACGTTCACCGTGCTGGCCGCGTTGGCGGCGGTCACCGAACGCATCGGGCTGACCGGCACCATCAACTCCACCTTCAACGAGCCCTACGAGGTGGCGCGGCAGTTCGCCTCGCTCGATCACCTGTCCGCCGGCCGCGCCGCGTGGAACGTGGTGACGTCCTGGGACGCCTTCACCGGCGAGAACTTCCGCCGCGGAGGCTTTTTGGCCGAAGGCCAACGCTACGAGCGGGCCAGGACCTTCCTGCAGACCACGCTGGAGCTGTTCGACTCCTGGCGCGGCGACGAGATCGTCGCGGACAAGCCGACCGGCGTCTTCCTATCCGACCCGGATGCCGGGGCGTTCGCCCACACCGACGCGCACTTCGCCATCCACGGCCGGTTCAACGTGCCTAGGAGCCCGCAGGGCCGGCCGGTGATCTTCCAGGCCGGCGACTCCGACGAGGGCCGCGAGTTCGCCGCGTCCGCCGCCAACGCGGCCAGCACGGTGAACGTGTCGGGGCGGCCGACGACGTCCAGGTCGTAGATCAGGCCGTTCTGCTCGCGCAACCGCAATCCCTCGGCCAGGAAGAGGAAGTCGAACTTGCCGCGTTCGGCGGTCTGGGCGAATCGCGCGAACGAGCTGAACTCGATGTGGCTACCGGCCGCCGGGTCGCTCCACACCGTGGTGTTGTTGACACCCGGGAAATGCGCGGCCAGATGAATTTGCTTTGTCGGCTTGGTCATTGGAGAGTTCCTTCGCGGTCAGGCGTTCGCGTAGCGGTTGGCGG
>NZ_LZKC01000385.1:0-665 GCF_001672685.1 Mycobacterium sp. E2462 | reverse complement strand
GTAACCCTTTGCGGCGTGTCGAAGTCGGGTCCACCTGAGTCATGGCGACGAACCTACCGTGTTACCGCTGTGACGCAAGGACATTGCGGACGATTGCCGTGGGGTTTTGTCGATATTGCCGAAGCGCAATCAGTGCGCCGCCGGGTGCAGCGCCACCTCGTGGGCCTTGACCGAGAACCACACCCGCTCCCCCGGCGCCAGCCGCAGCTCCGCCGCCGCGTCGACGGTGATCTCCGCGGCCAGCCCCGGCGCGCCGTCGGGTTGCTGCTCGCCGCGCACCAGCATCGCGGCGCCGCGGACGTTGAGCTCGGCGACGGTGGTCGCGACGGTGTTGCGGGGGCTGCCGTGCGGCTGGTCGCGGTAGACGGACACCGCCGTCGGCGCGAAGACCGCGACGGTGCGCTGCCCCGGGGTCACCGGGCCCGGAGCGGCCGCGTGCCAGCGCTCGCCGGTCGAGGTGTGTAGCGCGCCGTCGTCGCCGAGGGTGCCCTGCACCAGGTTGACGCCGGCGATGCGCGCGCCGAACGGACTGCGCGGGGCGCTCAGGACGTCGGCAACCGGGCCGATCTCGGCGATGGACCCGGACTCGAGGATCAACACCCGGTCGGCCAGCGTCAACACGTCGAGCAGGTCGTGGGTGACGAGGATGACCGCGCAGCCGGTGT
>NZ_LZKC01000384.1:0-33596 GCF_001672685.1 Mycobacterium sp. E2462 | reverse complement strand
CCCCCGGACCGGCCCCCGGGCCCGCACCCGCGCACGGCGCGCCGCCCGGGCCGGGGCCGAAGACCGCCATCGACAAGGACGGCATCTACGCGGTGGGCAGCGACATCGCGCCGGGCATCTACAGCTCGGGCGGACCCGTCGGCAACGGCACCTGCTACTGGAAGCGGACCGGCAACCCCGACGGCGCGCTGATCGACAACTCCATGAGCAAGAAGCCCCAGGTGGTGCAGATCGACCCGACGGACAAGGCGTTCAAGACGTCGGGGTGCCAGCCCTGGCAGCTCACCCCGGACGCCGCGCTCCCGCCGAGCGCGCCGCCCGCCGGCGTGCAGGGCACGCTGGGCATCCTCAACGGCCTGCTTGGCGGGCAGAACGGCCAGCAGCCGGCACCGAGCGCCCAGCAGCCCCCCAGCAGCGCGCCGCCGCACTCCTGACCCGAGGCGTCCGTGGCCAGCACGCAACCGATCGTCGTCGTCGGCGCGGGCGTCAGCGGTCTGACCTCGGCCGTCGTGCTGGCCGAGGCGGGCTGGCCGGTACAGATCTGGAGCGCGGCGCCCCCGCGGCAGACGACGTCGATGGTGGCCGGTGCCGTGTGGCTGCCGCCGCGGCCCGCCGAACGCGCGGCCCAGACGCTGGGCTGGACCGAACACTCGCTGCACGTCTTCCATGAGCTGGCCGGGCTACCCGACTCCGGGGTGCAGCTGGCGCCGGCCCTGGCCGTCGGCGAACTGACGGCGGCGCAGGCCATGGCGTCCGCGGCCGCCCTCATCCCCGGCCTGCGCGCCGCCGACCCGAGCGAGGTGCCCGACGGGTTCGCCGGCGGGTTCTGCGCCACCGTCCCGATGATCGACATGCCCCGCTACCTCGACTACCTCACCCGCCGGCTGGCCGCGGCCGGCTGCGGCATCGAGCGGCGCACGGTGCGGTCACTGGCCGAGGCCGCCGACGCCGCGCCGATCGTCGTCAACTGCACGGGCCTCGCGGCCGGAGCGCTCACCGGTGACGACACCGTCCGCCCGGTCTTCGGCCAGCACCTGGTGCTCACCAATCCCGGGCTGCGCCAGCTGTTTGTGGAGATCAACGGCGGACCGGAATGGACCTGCTACTTCCCCCACCCGCGGCGGGTCGTGTGCGGCGGTATCGGCGTGCCCGGCCGCTGGGACACCACGCCCGACCCGGAGCTCAGCGAGCGGATCCTGAGGCGCTGCAGGCGGATCGAGCCGCGGCTGGGCGACGCCGAGGTGATCGAGACGATCACCGGGCTGCGGCCCGACCGGCCCTCGGTGCGCGTGGCGGCCGAACCCCTGGGGCGGGCGCGCTGCATCCACAACTACGGGCACGGCGGCAACGGGGTGACGCTGTCTTGGGGGTGCGCGCGCGACGTCCTGCGGTTGGTGCAGCGCTAGGGCTCACCGGCCGCGCAGGCCGACGTCGCGGATCACCAGCGAGAGCACCCAACTCACGATCGACAACACGATCGCCGCCAGGATCGCCGTCCACCAGAAGTGGTCGATCTGCAGGCCCCAGTGGGTGGTGTGCGCCGTGATCCGCGCGGTGATCCAGAGCATCAGCGCGTTCACGACAACGTGGAACAGGCCGAGCGTCAGGATGTACAGCGGGATCGACAGGATGCGGACGACCGGCTTGATGAACGCGTTGACGAGCCCGAAGATCACCGCGACGACGAAGATGATGCCGGCCCGCTGCAGCGTGCTGTCACCGCCGACAAAGGTGATGCCGTGCACGAGCTTGGTGACCAGCCACAGCGCGAACCCGGTGACGGTGGCGCGGAACAGGAAAGGGCCCATGGGGCCGATCCTGCCACCGGCCGCGGGCAACGCCGCGCGGCCGCCGGCGAATTCGGTGCGTGTCGCGCGGCCAGGCTCTCGCGCATCGCGGCGCGGTCCTGCACGATGCTCAGGTGACCACACCGAGCTTGCAGAACCCACGCCCTCGGCAGCGGCTTACCGCCGACCAACGCAACTCGTTCGTCGCGGCGATGCTGGGCTGGACGATGGACGCCTTCGACTACTTCATCGTGGTATTCGTCTATGCCGACATCGCGAAGACGTTCCACCACAGCAAGGCCGAGGTCGCGTTCATCACCACCGCCACCCTGGTCATGCGGCCGGTGGGGGCGTTGCTGTTCGGCTTATGGGCCGACCGCGTCGGCCGGCGTACCCCGCTGATGGTGGACGTCATCTTCTATTCGGTGGTCGGCTTTCTGTGTGCGTTCGCGCCCAACTTCACGGTGCTGGTGATCCTGCGCCTGCTCTACGGGCTGGGCATGGGCGGCGAATGGGGCCTGGGCGCCGCGCTGGCGATGGAGAAGGTGCCCGTCGAGCGGCGCGGGTTCTTCTCCGGCCTGCTGCAGGAGGGCTACGCCTTCGGCTACCTGCTGGCCAGCGTGGGTTCTTTGGTGGTGATGGATTGGTTGGGACTGTCGTGGCGGTGGCTGTTCGGGCTGTCCGTCATTCCGGCCCTGATCAGCTTGATCATCCGCTACCGCGTGCAGGAGTCCGAGGTTTGGGAGGCCGCCCAGGACCAGCTGAAGCTGACCAACACCCGGATTCGCGACGTCCTGCGCGACGGCGCCATCATCCGCCGGTTCGTCTACCTGGTCCTGCTGATGACCGCCTTCAACTGGATGAGCCACGGCACCCAGGACGTCTACCCGACCTTCCTGGGCTCGACCGCCAACCACGGCGCCGGCCTGTCCAGCGTCACCGTGAAGTGGATCGTGGTCGTCTACAACGTCGGCGCGATCGTCGGCGGGCTGTTCTTCGGCACGCTCTCGCAACGGTTCAGCCGCCGCTACACCGTCGCCTTCTGCGCGCTGCTCGGGCTGCCCATCGTGCCGCTGTTCGCGTATTCGCGGACGGCGGCCATGCTGTGCCTCGGCTCGTTCCTGATGCAGGTGTGCGTGCAGGGGGCGTGGGGCGTGATCCCCGCTCACCTCACCGAGTTGTCCCCCGACGCCATCCGCGGCCTCTATCCCGGCGTCACCTACCAGCTGGGCAACCTGCTGGCGGCGTTCAACCTGCCCATTCAGGAGCGGCTGGCGGAGTCGCACGGCTATCCCTTCGCGCTGGCGGCGACGATCGTGCCGGTGCTGCTGGCCGTGACCGTCCTGACGCTGATCGGCAAGGACGCCACCGGGATTCGGTTCGGCAGCTCCCAAAGCGCTTTCCTGCCAACCGAACCGACCTAGGAGGGTTGGCTCAGCAGGCGTCGCAGCAGGTGCATGGCGACGGTGGTCGAGCGTTCCCGGATGTCCGAGCGGTTGCCCGGCAACAGCAACGTGCGGGTGTCGGCGCGGCCGTCTCGCAGCCGGACCGTGAAGCACACCGTGCCGACCGGCTTGGTCTCCGTGCCGCCGCCGGGGCCGGCAATCCCGGTGATGGCGACGGCGGTGTCGGCGCCGAAGCGTTGCAGCGCGCCCGCGGCCATCGCCTCGGCCACCGGCTCGGAGACGGCTCCGTGCTCCTCGATCAGCGCCGGGTCGACGCCCAGCAGCTCCGCCTTGGCCTCGTTCGAGTAGGAGACCACGCCGCCCGCCACGTACGCCGACGACCCGGGGCGATCGGTGAGCCGTGCGGCCAGCAGCCCCGCCGTGCACGACTCGGCGGTCGCGATGAGGCGACCGGTGAGCAGTTGCGCCACCAGATCGTCCACCAGTGAACCGTTTTCGGAGAACAGCTGCTCGCCGTGCCGGTCGCGCAGCAGCCGGACCAGGTCGGCGTAGCTTGCGGCGGCGTCCGGCTCGTAGCGGGTGACCATCTCGATTTCGCCGCGGCGCAGGCAGGTGGTGATCTCGAGCGCGCCGAAACCGGGCACGGACCGCTCGGCGTCGCGCAGCGTCTCGGCCAGGCCCGACTCGGGCAGCCCGAACATGCGCACCGTCTGTTGTTCGTAGACGGTGCGCCCGGCGACCGCCTGCTGCGCGGCGGCGGTCTGCATTGCCTTGCGCCACATGGGTTGCAGCTCGCGCGGCGGGCCGGGCAGCACGACGACGGTCGGGGTGCCGGGCACCACCACCCCGGGAGCGGTGCCGACGGGGTCGAGCACCTCCGCGCCGGCCGGCACCATGGCCTGCTTGCGATTGGCGGCCCGCACCGAGTCGAAGTCGACGCCGTCGAAGCGCGCCATCAGGCGTTTGAGGATGTCGGCGATCTTGGCTTCCAGCTCGTCGTCGAGCACCAACTCGCGGTCGCGGAAGCGCGCCACCACCTCGACGGTCATGTCGTCGGCGGTCGGCCCCAGGCCGCCGCTGGTGATGATCAGGTCGACGTCCTGTGCCGCCAGGAAGCGCAGCTGCGCCTCGATGTCGGCCGGACGGTCACCGCAGATGGTGATGTGGGCGAGTTCGACGCCCAGCTCGAGCAGGCGGTCGGCGAGCCACGGCCCGTTCGCATCCTGGACGCGTCCGGTGAGGACCTCGGTTCCGGTGACAACGATGCCTGCGCGTGCGCTCACCGGCACGAGCCTACTGGTGCGCCCGCTGGGTCAGCCGCCGGCGAGGTGATCCTCGACCGTGGCCACCTTGCGCGTCATGGCGTCGCTCACTCCGGGCCGCCAGTCGGCCTTGATCACGGTGCTGACCCTGGGCGCGCGGGCGGCGACGGCTTCCACCGCGCGCTGGACGACGGCCATGACCTCGTCCCAGGTGTCGCCCTCGATCACGGTGAACATGGCGTCGGTCTTGTTCGGCAGGCCGGACGCCCGCACCACCCTGACCGCCTCCGCGACGATCTCGCCGACGCCCTCGCCGACCCCCAGCGGCGTGACGGAGAACGCGACGAGCACGGACATCCGACGAGCGTACCCAACTGCGGCGGGCCCGGCCTGGCACCATCGGGAACCATGCGGGTGTTGGTGCAGCGGGTCACGTCGGCGTCGGTATCGGTGGGCGGTGAGGTGGTCGGCGCCATCCGGCCCGACGCGCAGGGCCTGCTGGCGTTTGTCGGCGTCACCCACAGCGATGGACCCGACATCGCGCGGCGGCTGGCCGAAAAACTGTGGCGGCTGCGCATTCTCGCCGACGAGCGGTCGGCGGCGGACGTGCAGGCCCCGATCCTGGTGGTCAGCCAGTTCACGCTGTACGCCGACACGGCCAAGGGCCGCCGACCGTCCTGGAACGCGGCCGCGCCGGGCGCCCTCGCCGAGCCGCTGGTGGAAGCGTTCGCGGCGGCGCTGCGCCAGCAGGGCGCCGAGGTGCAGACGGGTGTGTTCGGTGCGAACATGCAAGTGCAGTTGGTCAACGACGGCCCGGTCACGGTGTTTCTCGAGCTTTGACGGTACAACTGCGGCTACGTTGGGTATGTCGGCTTCATGCGATCTGTGGGTCTGCGTTTGCGCTGGAAGGGGCGGCCGTGAGCACGTCACCGGAGTTTGGTTCGCTGCGCTCCGACGACGACCACTGGGACATCGTCAGCAGCGTCGGCTACACGGCCCTGCTGGTGGCGGGTTGGCGCGCCCTGCACGCCGTGAGCTCGTCCCCGTTGGTCCGCGACGAGTACGCGAAGGTGTTCATCACCGCCTCGGCGGACCCTTACCTCGCCGGTGTGCTCGCCAACCCCGGGACGTCCGAGGACGAGACGGCCTTCCCTCGCCTGTACGGGGTGCAGACCCGCTTCTTCGACGACTTCTTCGCCGCTGCCGGTGAGGCGGGCATCCGCCAGGCGGTGATCGTCGCCGCGGGCCTCGATTCCCGGGCGTATCGCCTCGACTGGCCCGCCGGCACAACCGTTTTCGAGGTTGACCTGCCTAAGGTGCTGGAGTTCAAGGCCCGCGTGCTCGGTGAGCACGGCGCCACGCCGAAGGCCCGCCGCGTCGAGGTCGGCGCCGACCTGCGGTCCGACTGGTCACGGCCGCTGGAAGCCGCCGGCTTCGACGTCGAAAGTCCCAGCGCATGGTCGGTGGAGGGGTTGCTGCCCTACCTCACCGACGAGGCGCAGAACGCGCTGTTCACCCGGATCAGTGGGCTGAGCGCGCCGGGCAGTCGAATCGCGGTGGGAGCGTTGGGTTCTCGGCTCGACCACGATCAGCTCACGGCGCTGGAGTCGGCTCACCCCGGGGTGAATGTGTCCGGCGACGTGGACTTCTCCGCGCTGACCTACGAACCGCAGACCGAACCCGCGGAGCGGCTGGCCGCCCATGCGTGGACGGTCGATCCGGTCCGCAGCACGCTGCAGCTGCAGGCCGGTTACGGGCTGACCCCGCCGGACGTCGACGTCAAGATCGACGGCTTCATGCATTCGCAATACATCACGGCGACCCGCTGACCAGCCACCCCCCGCGTCCGCGCTATGGCCTCAGCAGGATTTTGACGTCCTCGCCCGTGCGCGACCCGGCGGTCGCGTAGCCCTTCGCGGCGTCGTCCAACGGCAGGGTCGTCGTGAAGATGCCGTCCACGTCGAGCCGCCCGGACTGCAGCAGCGGGATCAGCTCCGGCCAGGTGCGTTGCACCGGCGCGGTGGTCATCCGCAAGGTGATGCTACGGATCAGGCAGCCCAAGGCGTTGAGCGGAAACGGGTTCAGGTCGTGCACACCGACCACGGACACCGTGCCGCCGGGCCGCACCGCGTTGAGCGCGTCGGTCAGCGAGGCGTCGGTCGCGACGGCGTCGATGACGGCGTCGGCGCCGCGACCTCCGGTCGCCGCCAGGATCGCCTCGACGGCCGGAGGCTTGACGGGCGTCGCTCCCCAACGGGCGGCGCGCGCCAACCGGCCCTCGACGTGGTCGACCGCGAAAACCGTTGCAGCGCCTTGAAACAACGCGCTGCGCAGCGAGCACAGCCCGACGGCGCCCAGGCCCAGCACCGCCACGGTGCCACCGAAGGGGATATCGGCGCGCTGCGCCGCCGCCCAGCCGGTCGCCAGGTTGTCGGTCAGCAGCAGCGCCTGCTCGTCGCTGATGCCGTCGGGCACCTTGAGGAGCTGGAAGTTTGCCGCGGGCACCGCGAGCAGGTCGGCCTGCGCCCCGCCCAGCGCTCCCCCGCCAAAGATCTGAAAGCCGCTGTGGCACATGACCGGATCGCGGGTGGCGCAGCCGGGGCAGGCGCCGCACCCGGCCACCGACGACACCATGACCTTGTCACCCACCCTGGCGGTGCGCACCTCGGGTCCCACCGCCACGACGGTGCCGATGGCCTCGTGTCCCACGGCGATCGGCTCGGGCAGCGGGAAATCGGCCTCGTAGAAATGCAGGTCGGAGCCGCAGATGCCCGCGGCCGTCACCTCGACGATCGCGGCGTCGGATCCGGGCAGCGCCGGATCGGGCCGGGTGTCGACCCGGACGCTGCGGGGACCGTCGACGACTACCGTGCGCATGTCGGCATGCTCACTTTCTTCCTCGCACCACGAACCGCGACCAATCGGGTTCGCGGACGGCGCTCCAGTATTCGTTGAGCCGCCATGGGCTGACGGTGTGGATCTCGCCGTCGGCGTTCTTGAAGTAGGAGTGTTTGACCGCGGGATGCGACCACACCATCTTTTTGATCTGGTGCTGCGTGCGTCGGTGCCAGTCGTCGGCCGCCTCGGCCCGCGGTTCCAGCGAATGCAGGTCGTCCTGCGCGATGCGCTGCAGGCATTGGTCGACATAACGCATCTGCAGTTCGGACTGAAAGATCAGGCTGCCGCCGTGCGCGAGGTGGGTGCCGGGCCCGTAGAGGATGAAGAAGTTGGGAAAATCCGGGACGGTGATGCCGAGGTAGGCGTACGGCCGGCTGCCCCACTTTTCGCGGAGATCCGCTCCGTCGCGGCCGGTCACCGTCAGCGGCCACAGCACGTCGGTGTGCCGGAAGCCGGTGGCGTAGACGATGACGTCGGCGCCGCGGTGTGTCCCGTCGTCGGTGACCACGCCGTCGGGCGCGATCTCGCGGATCGGGGCGCGCACCAGCTCGACATTGGTGCGCTGCAACGTCTTCAGCCAGCTGCCGTTGTCTTGCAGGGTCCTCTTGCCGCAGGCGGGATAGTCCGGCATCACCTTGGCTAGCAGGTCCGCCGCACCGGGTCCGTCGATCTGGCTGGTGATCCACTGCGAGAACATGATGTGGGCCGCGGCGTTGATGTCGCTGACGGCATGGTCCTGGTCGGCGAAGTCGGGATCGGTCTGCGCGGCGTCCAGCCCCTTGTCGGATCCCGGCCACAGGACCAGGAACCGGTACCACCGCCCGTAGTACGGCAGGTGGCGCATCGCCCAGCGGACGCCGTCGGGAACCTCGTCGTGGTACATCGGGTTCGGGAACATCCATTGCGCGGTGCGCTGGTAAATCGTCAACTGGTCGACCCGGTCCGCGATCGCCGGGGCGATCTGGAAGCCGCTGGCGCCGGCCCCGATGAGCGCGACCCGCATGCCGGTGAGATCGACGGATGCGTCCCAGGCCGCGCTGTGGAACGTCGGCCCCGCGAAGGTGTCGGCGCCGGCGATGTCGGGAACGTTGGGGCGATTGAGCTGGCCGACCGCGGTGATGACGGCCCGGGCGCGCAGCGTCTCGACGCGCCCCGTGGGGCCGCGCAGCGAGACGCCCCACGTTCCGTCGTCGTCGTCCCATGTGGCGCCGAGCACCTCGGTGTTCCACCGCACGTGCTCACCGAGCCCGTGCTTGGCGACGACCGTGGTGAAGTAGTCCTGTAGCTCGGGCTGCTCGGCGAAGAAGTGCGTCCAGTCGTTGTTCGGTTCGAAGCTGTAGCAATAGAAATGGTTCGCCACATCCACCCGGGCGCCGGGATAGCGGTTCTCCCACCAGGTTCCACCCGGCCCGGCGTTCTTCTCGACGATGGTGAACTCGATGTTGGCCTGCTTGAGCCGAATGCCGGCCAGGATGCCGGATTCGCCGCACCCGATCACCACGACGGGAAGTTCGGCGGCGCGTTCTACGGGCAGGGGCGCCGGGCGGCGCGGGTCCGCGCCGTCGAGGTCCAATTCCTCGCCGACCAGGGGCAGGTAGTCGTCGGGAACGCGTTCGCAGGCCGCCCAGTCCAGCATCTCGCGGATGAGGTCCGCGCTGAGCGGCGCCGGCTCTGGACAACCGCGGTCGCGGTAGTCGGCGAGCACCGACAGGGCTTCGGCGCGGGCGCGGGCCTTGTCCTCTTCGGACATGAACCCCTGCACCTCGTTGAGGAAGATGCCCAGCTGCTTGTACTCGCGGATGAAGCGCGGGTCGCCGGTGACGTGCACGAGCGACAGGAGCAGGGTCGGGACGCTGACCTCCTCGAGCGCGGCAGCGATGTGGGCGGTAGCGGTGGTGAACGGTTCGCCGGCGTAACGGCTGCGCATCGGCTGAGATCCTTTCACCGGAGACGGACAATTACGAGACTCGTGGTGTCGTAATTGGCAGCATTACGCTACCCGCTGCCGACGGAGCGGATCAAGAGGCCACGCGAGCCCGGGCGGCCGCCCGCAACGCGGCTCGCGCGGTGCGGAGACGACATCGACGGGGACGTTGCGCGTGGCGGCAACCCCGCGCGAACGCCGGCCACCGGCAAGTAGGCGGCGACGAACCGTAGTCCCGGACAGTGCGACGGGACCCGCTGGCCACGTCAGCACGCCGGGTACTAAACTAGAACACGTTTCAATTCCGCCAGCGCCCCAGGAGTAGGCATGCATACCGCCATCTGCGACGAGCTCGGTATTGAGTTCCCGATCTTCGCGTTCACCCACTGCCGCGACGTCGTGGTGGCCGTCAGCAAGGCCGGTGGCTTCGGCGTGCTCGGCGCCGTCGGCTTCACGCCCGAGCAGCTCGAGATCGAACTCAAGTGGATCGACGACAACATCGGCGACCACCCCTACGGCGTCGACATCGTGATCCCGAACAAGTACGAGGGCATGGACTCGCAGCTGTCCGCCGAGGAGCTGGCCGACACGCTGCGCAAGATGGTCCCGCAGGAACACCTCGATTTCGGCAAGAAGATCCTCGCCGATCACGGCGTACCGGTCGAGGACAGCGACGGCGACACCTTGCAGTTGCTGGGGTGGACCGAGGCGACCGCGACCCCGCAGGTCGAGGTGGCGCTCAAGCACCCGAAGGTCAAGATGATCGCCAACGCGCTGGGCACTCCGCCGGCCGAGATGATCAAGCACATCCACGAAGCCGGCCTGAAGGTGGCCGCGCTGTGCGGCTCGCCGTCACAGGCCCGCAAGCACGCGGACGCGGGCGTCGACATCATCATCGCGCAGGGCGGCGAGGCCGGCGGCCACTGCGGCGAGGTGGGCTCCATCGTGCTGTGGCCGCAGGTGGTCAAGGAGGTCGCGCCGGTGCCGGTTCTGGCGGCCGGCGGCATCGGCAGCGGCCAGCAGATCGCGGCGGCGCTGGCGCTGGGCGCTCAAGGGGCGTGGACGGGATCGCAGTGGCTGATGGTCGAGGAGTCCTCGAACACGCCCGTCCAGCAGGAGGCGTACGTCAAGGCGGGTAGCCGCGACACCGTGCGCAGCCGCTCCTTCACGGGCAAGCCGGCCCGCATGCTGCGCAACGACTGGACCGAGGCCTGGGAGGCGCCCGACAACCCCAAGCCGCTGGGAATGCCGTTGCAGTACATGGTGTCCGGGATGGCGGTGCGGGCCACCAACAGGTATCCCAACGAAAGCGTCGACGTCGCCTTCAACCCGGTCGGTCAGGTCGTCGGCCAATTCAACAAGGTGGAGAAGACGGCGACGGTCATCGAGCGCTGGGTCCAGGAGTACCTGGAGGCAACCAACCGGCTCGACGAACTCAATGAGGCCGCCGCCGTCTAACCGTGCTTAGACGTCGTCGAGGTCGTCGCGGCCGGTGAACACCTCTTTCGCCCGGTCGACGGCGTACGTGCCGATCTCGATCGAGTTCTGAACGATTCCGCTGGCGCCGCCGGCGATGTCACCGCGGATGATGTCGCTGGCGTGCTCCACGATGTCGGAGGCCTTCTCGACGGCGTTGGTCGCGATGTCCTTGGCCGCGTCGACTGCGTCTTTGGGGTTGAAGCCCATCTCGAATCTCCTTGCTGGGGACAGTCTTGGGACAGTCGGTGGTTGCTGCGTCGTTAAGGACTCTAGACGCGACGGGAGCCACCCGGCGCGCCGGCGAGGGCCGGCCGGACGCTAGTAGTGCACCACCTTGCGCCAGTAGTCCTCGGGAATCTCGGCGCCGGACGCCAGGATTCGGGCCAGCCCGACGGCCATCGCGATGCCCAGCAGGCCGAGCCACAGCCCGGTCACCCCGATCACCGCCCACAGCACGACGGTGACCGCGGGCCAAGGCGACAGCACGGCCAGCACCGGCGCGAAAAAGAAGCCGGCGCCGATGTACCAGGCCGAGCCGGTCCGATCCGACGCCACGACGAAGCGCAGCCAGCGCGGCACCACCGCGGTGTCGGGTCGGCGGCGGGCCGTGGCCGCGTCCATTAGTCGGCGGGCGGGAAGAACCCGGCGCCCGTGAACCACCCCGGCTGCCAGCCCTGAGCGCCCAGGCAGAGCATGGGCAGCCCGTCGGGCGTCTGCGCGGCCGCTTGCGATCCCGGGCACTTGGCCCCGTTCTGCTGGACCCCGTACAGCGGGTAGGAGATGACCCAGTAGCCCGTGGTGGCGGCCGGGAACTGGTTCGGCGGCGGGAAGTGACACGCCTCGGCCTGGCCGCTGGGCCCCCGCCCGAAGATGAAGCGTTCGTAGTTATCGCACGGCGCGCCCAGCGTCGCCTGGAAGTTCATGCCCGGAACGTCACCCTCGTAGGCGGCCGCGTGCGGCGCCACGCTGATCGCGCCGACCGCCAAGGTGGCGGCGACAACTGATTCCCGGATCATCTTCAACCCCTCGCGCTGACTCACCCCGTCCGTGTGGCGGTGACCTGCACCACAGCATATCCGGCCCGCTCGGGGCGACAAGACCATACCGGCGCGACGCTCGTGCCGAAGAGAACACGTTGCAATTCCCGTCGAGGATCTTGCGCTAATCCTTCCCATCCGAGGTGCGGCGGTGGTTTATTAGCACGAGGACGACTAGACGACTTCGTCACTCGAGGAGTGGGCCGTGTCAACTGCCAAGACGACCACCGAACCGACCTCCACGATGGTCCCCAACCTGCCGCCCGGTTTCGACTTCACCGACCCGGACGTCCACGCCGTGCGCCTGCCCATCGAGGAACTGGCCGAGCTGCGCCGCACCGCACCGATCTGGTGGAACGAGCAGCCCCTCGGCTGCGGCGGCTTCGACGACGGCGGCTTCTGGGTGGTGTCCAAGCACAAGGACGTCAAAGAGATCTCGTTGCGCAGCGACGTTTTCTCGAGCCTGCAGAACACCGCCCTGCCGCGCTATAAGGAGGGCACCGTGCGCGAGCAGCGCGACACGGGCAAGTTCGTGCTGCTCAATATGGACGCCCCGCAGCACACGCGGTTGCGCAAGATCATCTCCCGGGGCTTCACGCCGCGCGCCGTCGAGCGCTTGCGCGACGATCTCCGCGAACGCGCACGGCGCATCGTCGAGACGGCGGCCGCCGCGGGCAGCGGCGACTTCGTCGAGCAGGTCTCCTGCGAACTGCCCCTGCAGGCCATCGCCGGGCTGCTCGGCGTGCCGCAGGAGGACCGCATGAAGCTGTTCCACTGGTCCAACGAGATGGTCGGCGACCAGGATCCGGAGTTCGCCCGCAACGACGCCATGGGCGCCTCGGTGGAGTTGATCACCTACGCCATGCAGATGGCCGCCGACCGGGCCCAGAACCCGGGCGAGGACATCGTCACGAAGCTGATCGAGGCCGACGTCGACGGCCACAAGCTCTCCGACGACGAGTTCGGTTTCTTCGTGATCCTGCTGGCGGTGGCCGGTAACGAGACCACCCGCAACTCCATCACCCAGGGCATGATGGCCTTCACGGATTTCCCCGATCAGTGGGACCTGTACAAGCGCGAACGCCCGGTCACCACGGCCGACGAAATCGTCCGCTGGGCCACCCCGGTCACGTCGTTCCAGCGCACCGCCCTCGAGGATTACGAGCTGTCCGGCGTGCAGATCAAGAAGGGCCAGCGGGTCGTCATGGTCTACCGCTCGGCCAACTTCGACGAGGACGTGTTCGACGACCCTTTCACGTTCAACATCCTGCGCAACCCCAACCCGCACGTCGGCTTCGGCGGCACCGGGGCGCACTACTGCATCGGGGCGAACCTGGCGCGGATGACCATCGACCTGATGTTCAACGCCATCGCCGACGTCATGCCGGGACTGGAGTCGATCGGCCAGCCGCAACGGCTGCGGTCCGGCTGGCTCAACGGGATCAAGCACTGGCAGGTCGACTATCACAGCGATCAGGCGGCGAAATGCCCTGTGGCGCATTAGGCTACGGCCATGCCGTCACATAGAGCGATCCACGTCAAGTCCGCGGGCGCGCCGTTGGAGCTCGCCGAAGCCGAGACCAAGTCACCCGAGCGCGGTGAGGTGCGCATCAAGGTCGGCGCCTGCGGCATCTGCGGCACCGACGCCCATTTCGTGGCCGGCAGCTTCCCCGGGATGTCCTGGCCGCTGACCCCCGGCCACGAAATCGCGGGCACCATCGCCGAAGTGGGCGCGGGCGTCGAGGAATTCGCGGTCGGCGACCGCGTGGCCGTCGGGTGGTTCGGCGGCAACTGCAACCACTGCGAGCAGTGCCGCAAGGGCCTGTTCATCCATTGCCTCAACGGCAAGGTGCCCAGCTGGCACTATCCAGGCGGGTACGCGCAATCCGCGACCGTGCCGGCGACCGCGCTCGCCCGCATCCCCGCCGAGCTGTCCGACGCCGAGGCCGCGCCGATGGGCTGCGCGGGCGTCACCACCTACAACGCGCTGCGCCACACGAAAGCCCTGCCCGGCGACCGGGTCGCCATCCTCGGGGTCGGCGGCCTGGGACACCTCGGGTTGCAGTTCTCCCGGGCGATGGGATTCGAGACCATCGCCATCAACCGGGGCACCGCCAAGAAGGCGGACGCGCTCAAGCTCGGCGCGCACCACTACATCGACGCCAGCGACGGTGACGTCGCCGAGTCGTTGAAGGACCTCGGTGGGGTCGCGGTGGTGCTGGGCACCGCCGGGGCGTCGCAGGCGATGGCCGCGACCGTCGGCGGCCTGCAACCCCTGGGTGAGCTCGTCACGATCGGCGTCACCCCCGAGCCGCTGCCGATCAGCCCGGCGCAACTGATCACGCCCGGCATCAGCGTCGTCGGCCATCCGTCGGGCACCGCCAAAGAGGTCGAGGACACGATGAACTTCGCGGTGCTGTCCGGGGTGCGCGCCTGGGTCGAGGAGCTGCCGCTGGACCGGGCGGCCGAAGGCTACGCGGCGCTGGAAGAGGGCCGAGCGCGCTACCGCACCGTCTTGACCATGTGACACAGTCGGTCGGTGACCGACATGTGGACCATTGGGCCGTCCGATGGGGAGCTGACGCTGCGCACCGCAGTGGCGGGCAGGGCCGCGCGGATGGGCCACCGGCTCACCATCGCGATGCGGCGCTGGCGGGCGACCGTGACCTGGCGCGGTGACGAACCGGTGGCCGCCGAGTTGGCCGTCGAGGTCGAGTCGTTCGACGTGTTACGCGGCGACGGCGGCGTCAAGGGGCTCTCGGGGCCGGAAAAGGTGTTGGTGCGAGCCAACGCGATGAAGTCGATCGAAGCGAGTCGGTTCCCGGACATCCGCTTCGTCGCCGGCGCCGTCGAGCGAACCGCGGACGGGTACCGGCTCGTTGGCGAGCTGACGATTCACGGCCGATCGCATCAGCACGTAATCGAGCTGCGCACAGAGGATTTGGGTGATTCCTGGCGGATGTCGGCGAACACCACCGTCCGCCAGACCGACTACGGCATCAAGCCCTACTCGCTGTTGATGGGCTCGGTTCAGGTCGCCGACGACGTGTCGATCGCCTTCACCGCGGTTCACGCCAAGGTCGATTGAGCTTCACCGGCCGGTCCCGGCCGCGCGTGTACTCTCGATTCCGGTAGGTAATTGCTTGAGCTAAGTATCTAGTTATTCGTCCGGAAGGGCCGATATGCCACGCACAGACAACGATTCGTGGGACCTTGCCACCAGCGTCGGGGCGACCGCCACCATGGTGGCCGCCGCCCGCGCCGTCGCCGCGAAGGGCGACAACGCGCTCATCGACGACCCCTTCGCCGAGCCGCTGGTGCGCGCCGTCGGGGTCGAGTTCTTCGACCGGTGGGTCAGTGGGGAGATCACCGCCGCCGACGTCGACGCGCCCGACGACGCGTGGGGCTTGCAGCGCATGGCCGACCTGATGAGCGCCCGCACCCGGTACTTCGACGCGTTCTTCGCCGACGCGACCGCGACCGGGATCCGCCAGGCCGTCATCTTGGCGTCGGGCCTCGACGCGCGGCCATACCGACTCCAATGGCCGCCGGCGACAACCGTTTTCGAGATCGACCAGCCACTGGTTATCGAATTCAAGACCACCACTTTGGAAGGTCTCGGCGCGCGACCGACCGCCGAGCTACGCCCGGTCGCGATCGATCTGCGACAGGATTGGCCGGCCGCGCTGCGGGCGGCGGGATTCGACGCCGACCGGTCGAGCGCGTGGATCGCCGAGGGTCTGCTGGCCTTTTTGCCCCCGGATGCCCAGGATCGGTTGTTGGACAACATCACGGCGCTCAGCGCACCCGGAAGTCGTTTGGCCGCAGAGATTTTCGCCACTCCCCCGGACGTGGACGGCAAGCGCGGGCCGGACCTGTTGCAAACGGCCAGTGAGCGGTGGCGTCCCCACGGGTTCGACATTGAGTTGTCCGATTTGCGCTACGACGTCGATCGCAACGATGTGGCGACCTATCTCGACGCACACGGCTGGCAGAGCCGCTCCACCACCCTCAACGAGCTGCTGGCCGCCAACGGTCTCCCGGAGATCCCGCAGACGCCCGAGAACGAGGCGTTCGTCCAGAATTACTACTGCACGGCCGTCCGGGGCGGCTAGCCCCGCGACGGCGCGGGCGCAGCCTCAGGGCTGCGGGTCGGTCGCGGGTTCGCCGGCGTCGCCGGGAATGTGCTCGAGCACCCTCGTCAGGTAGGGCTGCCGGGCGCCGGGCTCTCCCCGCTGCTCGCTCGGCGCCACCCGCTGCTCCTCGGGCGCGTTGGCCTCCGCGGCCGGTTCGCTCGCCGGTTCGGGGGCCTGCGGCGTAGCCGCGGGGGCGGCGGGCGGCGCGACCACCGCAGGCGCGGCGGCCTCGGCGATCTGCGGTGTCGGCGGGTGCGGCGCGTGCTTGGCCGCGCTCGGGGCGCTGGCCGGGGCGAGCTGGATGCCGACCGCCAGCGACAGCGACGACACGAAGGTCACCGCACCCGCGGCCAGGGCCGTCACCGCTCCCGCGTAGGGCAACCGCCGCGGGCGGGCCGGCGCGGCGGCCGGCGGCCGGGTGACCGCCACCAACTGCTCGTCGGTGAACTCCGTGCTGCGCGCGGCGCACAACGCCGCGCCCCTGGCGATGGTCACCTGCGCCATCGTCTGCACGAAAACCGGTACGGGCAAGGTCTTTTCGAGATGCCAGGAGAAGCCGTCCACGTCGGTGTGCGGGCCGACGATCACCACGCCGCCCGGGCGCCACCCGTCGCGCTCGAACATGCCGGTCAACCAGCGGCTCAGGCCGTCGAAACCGCCGCGCACCTGCTTGGTCACGGTGCGGGTCTGTTCGTCGTGGGTGTCCACCATGACGACCGTCGTCGCGTCATGCTCGACGATGCACACCGCCGTCTGTTCATAGCCGATCACCGGGGCGATGGCCTGCGCCAGCGTTTCGATCGACTCCAGCAGCCGGACCGGCACCACGTTGTCGAACCCCGCGTCGGTCAGCGCCTCCAGCACCAGCGCGGCCTGGGCCGCCGCGTCGTCGCTCCACGTCACGCCGACGACGCGCAGGCGGCGCTCGTTCGCGGCGGCCGTCGTGTCAACCTGCAGAACCTGGTCCACCACCTGCTCCGCGGTACCCACGGCGCGGACGCCGCGACCGGCGCACAGCTCGACCTCCTGGTGATCCAGGATCGTGCCGTCCGCGCCGTGTCCCTCAGCGAGCACCCACCCAACGGCGGCCGGCGTCACTGACAGTCCAAGTACCGTGTCCAAAATCTGTGCCCCAATCGGTCCCGCGTCGCCGGCGCCCTCCACCGCGCGCACCAAGAATCCGCTGGTGCGGTGATTCGTGAGAGGCCGGAACAGACCCGGGATAGCGCGGTCTCCATCGGCTTGCTCCGAGAGAGCCTACGCGGTCGACGCAAATCCAGCTGCGCCGGTTCGCCGTCGGCCCGAAATGCCTGATGAGAGGCGTGCCACGCGCTCGACCCAGCCGCGACGCGGGCCAAAACGCTTGTCGGAAATCCGTTTCGAACCGCACGACGGCGCGAAACCGGCGGGTGCGGTGGCCACCATGAGTTTGCCGTGACGTCACTTCGGCGGTGGTGTTGGAGCGTCCCGGGACCCCGTCGCCACTATCCGGTGGGCCCGACCGCGAGGGCCGTCGCGCGGACGTCGGCAACCGGCGGGATAGCCGGGTCGGTGGCCCGCGCGGGCGGCGGGCCTGCCTGGCGTTATCGGGGGCGGCGCCGGCGGCCGACGGGGCCCCGCAATCGCCGCCGTGGGCGGTCCGCGCGGCGAAATCCGAGGTGGGAAACCGATGCCGAACCGAGACACCCCCGCGTCCCGATCGACATATGACGGACGAACACGGTAAATTTCCTGCTGAGATCACGATCACATCGACAAGGGGCACGTATGACAGATCTGAGCGAGAAGGTCCGGGCCTGGGGGCGCCGGCTTTTAGTCGGTGCGGCAGCTGCCGTCACTCTCCCCGGCCTGATCGGTCTTGCCGGTGGCGCGGCGACCGCGAACGCGTTTTCGCGGCCGGGCCTGCCCGTCGAGTACCTGCAAGTGCCCTCCGCGGGCATGGGCCGCAACATCAAGGTGCAGTTCCAGAGCGGTGGTAGCGGCTCCCCCGCGGTCTACCTGCTCGACGGGTTGCGGGCGCAGGACGACTACAACGGCTGGGACATCAACACCCCCGCGTTCGAGTGGTACTACAAGTCCGGCCTGTCGATCGTGATGCCGGTGGGCGGGCAGTCCAGCTTCTACGCCGACTGGTACCAGCCGGCGTGCGGCAAGGCCGGCTGCTCCACCTACAAGTGGGAGACCTTCCTCACCAGCGAGCTGCCGCAGTACCTGCAGTCGAACAAGAGCGTGAAGCCGAACGGCAGCGCCGCGGTCGGTATCTCCATGTCCGGCTCGTCGGCGATGATCCTGTCGGTGTATCACCCCCAGCAGTTCATCTACGCCGGGTCCCTGTCCGCCCTACTGGACCCGTCCGCGGGCATGGGGCCGTCGCTGATCGGCTTGGCGATGGGCGACGCCGGCGGTTACAAGGCCGAGGCCATGTGGGGGCCGTCCAGCGACCCGGCCTGGCAGCGCAACGACCCCACCCAGCAGATCGGCGCGCTGGTCGGCAACAACACCCGCCTCTGGGTGTACTGCGGTAACGGCACGCCCTCCGAGCTCGGTGGCGCGAACATGCCCGCGGAGTTCCTGGAGAACTTCGTGCGCAGCAGCAACTTGAAGTTCCAGGACGCCTACAACGCCGCCGGCGGCCACAACGCGGTGTTCAACTTCAACGCCAACGGAACTCACAGCTGGGAGTACTGGGGTGCGCAGCTCAACGCCATGAAGCCCGACTTGCAGGGTGTGCTGGGCGCCTCGCCCGGCGGCGGCGGATAACCTCCGCGTTCTGCATCCGCCTTCGCCACTGCGCCCGACGGCCACGTCGGGCGCAGTGGTGTATCTGGGCCCGGTGCACTGCCTGTCAGGGCGCGGGGGCCACGTCCTGGGTGACGTCGACCCACGCGGCCGCGTCACCGCGGTGGTCGTTCACGTTCCGGCACTGACCGTAGATCCGTGCGACGCCCGAGGCCGGGTCGTCGTCTTGCCGGTAGACGACCGCGGTGACGCCGTCGCGGGTGAGCGTCCTGGCGAAGGGGTGATTGTTGGGCGGTAGGCCCTCCCGCCAGCCACGGTCCGCCAGGGTCGCCGCCAATCCGGCGAAGTAGAGATCGCCCCGAGCCCGGGGCGGCAACGCGAAGGTCACGTAGACGGCGCCCTGGTACGGCGGGTCCTGCTGGTTCTTGCACGACATGAGCGAGTAGCCCGCCGACACGGTGTGCAGCTGGGCGACGCCGACGATCTGCCGCGCCGAGGCCACCGCCTGGGCCTTCGACCCGCTGTCGTCGAGCGGATCGCCGGGATGGTCCAGAGCGTCGGACGGCGTCGCGTGCAGCCGGTTGACCGCGAGGAAGCCACCGCCCAAGACCAGCGAGGTCGTGAGCGCGGCGGCGGCCAGCGCGCGAATCTGGTTGAGCTGCAACCGCTGTCGATGGCCGTGCGTCGCGTCCGGCCGGTCCGGGTCTGGCGTCGTCGGCGTCACACCAACCTAGGCTAATCCGGTCGGCGGGCTTGCCGGTCCGTCGAAAAGCCGCCAAGCGGCCAGGAACCCGCCAGAATCGTGCGCATGCGCAGCCGGCATCCGATTGTCATAACGCCTCCGAGGCGCCGCCGGGATGCGGTCGTCGGCTCGCTGGGCGTCGTGGCGGTGGCCGTGGCCGCGGTCTTGGCCGTCGGATCCGCGCGCGCCGGCAGCGCGAGCCCGCTGACCGAGCTGGTGGACGCCGCCGCGCAGCGCCTGCAGGTCGCCGAGCCGGTCGCCGCGTTCAAATGGAACACGCACGGCGCGGTGGAGGATCCCGCCCGGGTCCAGCAGCAGCTCGCCGAGTTGGGCGACGCGGCCGCCGCCGACCACCTCGACCGCGACTACGTCACGCGGATCTTCGGTGACCAGATCGAGGCGACGGAGGCCATCGAGTACCGGCGGTTCGCCGACTGGAAGCTGAACCCGGCCGCCGCACCGGCCGCGTCCCCCGACCTGTCGTCCTCCCGCGCGACGATCGATGGGTTCAACCGGACGATGCTGAGCCAGATCGCGGACCACTGGGACGAGCTGCACTCGGCGGCCTGCGCCGCGCAGCTCGACGCCGCCACGGCCGACGTCACGCGGGCCCACCGGCTCGACGGCCTCTACCAACAGGCGTTGGCGTTAGCCACTCACGCATATTGCCAGCGATAATTTAATTTTTCCTCACCGATTTCTAACCCTCCGATTTTCGCCGTCATTAAGCGATCTGCGCAGATAGACGGCCAATCTCGCGCCATTTCCAATTAGGTAACGCTTCGGCCACGGCCGCCGAAATCCCTGGCATGAGAAAACTCTGCAAGCCTCTCGTCAAGTCCTTGGTGATCGGCGGGTTCGTTGCAGCGTCCATGGCGTCGACGTCCGGTCCGGCCGGCGCCGCGCCCACCCCCAACTGGGATGCGGTCGCCCAGTGCGAGTCCGGCGGCAACTGGCACGCCAACACCGGCAACGGCGAATACGGTGGACTGCAATTCAAACCCGACACCTGGTATCGGTATGGCGGTGTCGGCAACCCGGCGGCCGCCTCGCGAGAGCAGCAAATCGCCGTCGCCGACCGGGTTTTCGCCGACCAAGGGGTGGAAGCGTGGCCCAAGTGCGGCGCCCAGTCGGGCCTGCCGATCGGCTGGTACTCGCATCCCGCCCAGGGCATCAAGGAAATCATCAACGGCCTGATCCAGGCGGCCGTCCCGCACTGATCAAACCCGGCAATGAGCTATGACCACGCATGAAGCTGTGTTTGGATCAGCCCATGGAAGGTTCGGCGACCGTGCACATGGCCGCGCCCGCGGACAAGATCTGGGAGCTGATCGCCGATGTGCGCAACGTCGGGCGGTTCTCCCCCGAAGTGTTCGAAGCCGAATGGCTGGGCGGCGCCACCGGGCCCGCCCTTGGCGCCACCTTCCGCGGTCACGTCCGCCGCAACGAAAAGGGGCCGGTCTATTGGACGACGTGCAAGGTCACCGCGTGCGAACCCGGCCGGGAATTCGGCTTCGCCGTCCTACTCGGTGACCGACCGATCAACAACTGGCACTATCGGCTGACGCCCGGTGACGGCGGCACCGACGTCACGGAGTCGTTCCGGCTGAACCCCGCAGCCTGGCTGGGCCTCTACTGGGTGTTCGGCGGCTTCCTGCGCAAGCGCCGCAACATCCGCGACATGACCAAGACCCTCAACCGCATCAAGACTGCGGTCGAGGCGAACTGAACCCGTCGGCGGCGCATCGTGCAATCGGTCTTCATCACCGGCGCCGGCAGCGGTATGGGCCGCGCCGGGGCTCAGCTGTTCCACGCCAAGGGGTGGCGGGTGGGTGCGGTGGACCGCAACGCCGACGGCCTGTCGGAACTGGCCGGCGAGCTGGGTGACGACCGGCTGTGGACCCGGGCCGTCGACGTCACGGACAAGGCCGCGCTGGACGGCGCCCTGGCCGACTTCTGCGGCGGCAACCCCGGCGGCGGCCTGGACATGATGTGGAACAACGCCGGCATCGGCGAATCGGGCTGGTTCGAAGACGTGCCGTACGAGGCCGCCATGCGCGTCGTCGACGTCAACTTCCGGGCGGTGCTCGCCGGGGCGTACGGCGCACTGCCGTACCTGAAGCGGCGCCCGGGCAGCCTGATGTTCTCGACGTCCTCCTCGTCCGCGACCTACGGCATGCCCCGCATCGCCGTCTACTCCTCGACCAAGCACGCGGTCAAGGGGCTGACCGAGGCGCTCAGCGTCGAGTGGCAGCGGCACGGAGTGCGGGTCGCCGACGTCCTGCCCGGCTTGATCGACACCGCCATCCTCACCACCACGACCAACCACTCCGACGACGCGGCCGCCCGGATGACGGTTGAGGAGCTGCGCGCCGCCGCGCCGAGGCGGGGGATGCTCCGGCTGATGCCCGCGGCCAGCGTCGCCGAGGCGGCATGGCAGGCTTACCAGCACCCGACGCGGTTGCACTGGTACGTGCCGAAAAGCATCCGTCTGGTCGACCTGCTGAAGGGGCTGAGCCCGGAATTCGTGCGCGGCCGAATCGCGCAGTCCTTGCCTAAGCTGATGCCCAACCGCGAGCAGAGAAGGTGAGCTGATGCAACCGCGTTCGCCCTCGATCACTGTCGTCATCCTGGTCGCCGTCGCCGTCCTGGCCGGATGCGGTCAGGCCCAGACGACCGGACTGAAACCGGCCCGCGTCACCATCGCCGGCGCCGCGCACACGACACGGCCGCCCGCCTGCAGCCAGAACCAGTCGTACCGGACCATCGACATCCGCGACCACGACGGCGATGTCGAGGCGGTGGTCCTGCTCAGCGGCTACCGCGCGATGCCGCAGTGGGTCAAGATCCGCAACGTCGACGGGTTCACCGGAAGCTTCTGGCTCGGCGGGGTGGGCGACGCCCACGCGGACGTCACCAACAGCGCGTACACCATCTCCGGCAGCGCCTACGGCATCAACAGCAGCAAGCCGGACAAAGTGGTCACCACCGATTTCAAGATCGTCGCCGAGTGCTGACGCGCAGCGGTTCAGACGTGGGCGCGGCGACCGGCAGTGGGGAGGTCCGGTGAGGGAGCGACTGCACTGGTTGGCGATGCACGGCTTCGTCCGCGGCGCCGCCGCCCTCGGGGCGCGCCGGGGCGACATGCAGGCCAGACTCATCGCCGACCCCAGCGTTTCCGCCAACCCGGTGCCGTTCTACGAGGAGCTCCGCGCCCGCGGCACCCTGGTGAAGGGCCGGGTGGCCTATCTGACCGGGGACCACGCGCTGGCTCACGAGCTGCTGCGGTCGGACGACTTTCGGGTCGTCCTCTTCGGGTCCAATCTCCCGACGCCGCTGCGGCGGCTGGAACGGCTGAGCCGCGACAGCCTCATTCACCCGCTGCGGGCGCCGTCGCTGCTGGCCGTCGAACCACCCGACCACACCCGCTACCGCAAGACCGTGTCGGCGGTGTTCACGCCGCGCGCGGTGGCCGCGCTGCGTGACCGCGTCGAGCAGACGGCCGCGGAGCTGCTGGATCGGTTGGCCGCCGAGTCGGGGGTCGTCGACATCGTGGGGCGCTACTGTTCCCAGCTTCCCGTCGCGATCATCAGCGACATCCTCGGCGTGCCCGAACGGGACCGGCGGCGCGTACTGGAGTTCGGGGAGTTGGCCGCGCCGAGCCTGGACATCGGCCTGCCGTGGTGGCAATACCGCAGCGTGCAGCGCGGCATCGCCGGCTTCAACGCGTGGCTCACCGAGCACCTGCAACGGCTGCGGCGCGAACCCGGCGACAACCTGATGAGCCAATTGATTCAAGCCGCCGAAAGTGGTTCAGCAGACACGCATTTGAGCGAACGGGAGCTTGAAGCCGTCGCCGGCCTGGTGTTAGCCGCCGGCTTCGAGACCACCGTCAACCTGCTCGGCAACGGCATTCGGATGCTGCTGGACGCGCCCGCCCACCTGAACACCTTGCGGGCCCGGCCCGACCTGTGGCCCAACGCCGTCGAAGAGATCCTGCGGCTGGACTCGCCGGTGCAGCTGACCGCGCGGGTCGCCCGAACCGACGTCGAGGTCGCGGGCCGCCAGCTCGAACGCGGCAACCTGGTGGTGGTGTACCTGGCCGCCGCCAACCGGGACCCGGCCGTCTTCCCCGATCCGCACCGCTTCGACATCGAAAGACCCAACGCCGGAAAACATCTCGCCTTCTCCGGCGGCCGGCACTTCTGCCTGGGAGCGGCCCTGGCGCGCGCCGAGGGCGAAGTCGGGCTGCGGACCTTCTTCGAGCGCTTCCCCGACGTGCGCTCTGCGGGCGCGGGAAGCCGGCGCCAGACGCGGGTCCTGCGGGGCTGGTCGACGCTGCCGGTGACCCTGGGGCCGGCGCGGTCCATGGCCGCGGTCGACCGGTAGCGCGGCGGCGTCGCCGCGGCGGTTGACAGCGCCGCCGGGACGGAGTTAATTGAGCCGTTATGGCAGAGGCTTCCATGATTGCGGTGGACGACGTCGTACTCGGGCTGTGGCAGGCGCTGTCCCGGCGGGACTGGGACGCGGTGCAGGGCTTCCTGGCCGACGAGTGCCTGTACGTCGACATGCCCGTGCCCGCGCTGTCGGCGCGCGGCCCCGAGGACATCGTCAAGCGCCTGAAGATGGGTCTCGAGCCGCTGGCGGCCTACGAGAACCACGATGGCGTGTTGGTCTCCAATGGCGACGACGTCCTCTACGAGCACTCCGAGACGTGGACCTTCGCCACCGGCGAGCGAGGCGTGCTCCGGTTCGTCACCGTCCACAAGGTCGTGGACGGGAAAGTGACTGTCTGGAAAGACTATTGGGACTTCAACAGTCTGGTGGCGTTCGCGCCCCCGAACCACTTCGAGAACCTCGCGAACGCCGACACCAGTTGGGTGTTCGACGCCTCGGCGTTGGTGTGACGAGCGGCTAGGCCGCCGGCGGCGCCTGGTTGATCTCCGCGGTCGTGTCGGAGCGCTGCACGTAGGCCGCGTCGCGCACCGCGGCGTCCGACTCGAGCGCCGCGCCCAGGGCGCCCCCGATCATCGCTAAAGAGCATGTGAGCCAAGCTAACTCGAGATAATCGCGCAGCGACGCCGGGTGGCCCACCGCGTCCCGGAACACCCGCGGCACCACGAACCAGAAGGCCGCTATCAGCGCCAGCACAAACAGGGCGGCGTAGAGGACCGTCACCCCGATGACGACGGTGACCGCGGTGGCGATGTTGAACAACAGGACCTGCTTGCGCGAGCCGGCGGTGACGACAGGTTCCCAAAGTTGCGCCCCCACAATCAGTGTCCCGGCGGTTGCGCCGATCGACAACACTCCCGTCCCCGTGAGACGAATCCAGTCGAAGGCGTCGGAGAGCCGCCAGATGTCCGAGGTCACCAGGGCTAGGACACCCACCGCCACCGCGCCGGTCAACGCGCGGGACAGCCGCAGGGACAACCGCCACGGCTGGTTGGCCGCCACCATGCCGCCCAACAGCACCAGGTTGCCTGTCAGGACCCGGGCGGTGTAGGCGAAGGACCCCTCGGCCGGGTCGGTGCCCAGCTCCCGCACCCGTTCCACCCACAACCGGCGGGCGGGCCGACGTGCGTCGCCGACCGGGACGCGCTGCTGGTCCAGTCCGATCAACCGCTCGAGCAGCCGCAGGATCATCTCTCGAAGCCGCAGGCGCGCGCCCAGGGCGCCGAGCGCGGGCACCGACACGATCGCCACGTTGCGCACCGGATTCGCGTGCGCCATCACGGGCCGCCGGTGCACGTGTAACGGCAGATCGGTCAGGCACACCGCGACGTCCCAGCCGCGGTCGAGCAGCATCCTGCGGGCCGCCTCCACGATCGCCGCGTCGCTGGCCGGGGGCGCCACCAGGCGGTCCTCGACCAGCTCGATGCACCATTGGGCCCCGGACAGTCGCCGCTCGAGCTCCGCACTCAACCCGTTTTCGGCGAGTTCGGAGGCCAGACTGAACGCCGGGCCCGGCGCGCCGATGAGGCCCAACACAATTCGCGGCCCGGGCGCGGGGCGGGTCGGTTCCGTCGCAGTCACCATGCCTTCATTCTGACGTGCGTCGGCATCCGGACACGTCGACCGGTGCCGCGCGGGAGCGCCGGCATGGCCACCCCTCGTCGGCCATGCCGGCGGTTCCCCGGCGCGTCACAGGTACTGCTGGACGCCTCCGTGTCCGTGGCAGGTGCCGCCGGAATGCGGATGCTCGCTGAACGACCAACTGCCGTCGGCACATTTGGCCGTCGCGTTCGGCGGTTGCGGACCACCCTGCTGCGGGTAGGGGACGCAGTCCCCGGACGCGGCGGTGTAGCAACCGCCACCCGGTGACGCAGGCACCGGCGAAGCCACACCGATGGCGACGGAGGCGAGGGCCGCGGCAAGAACGGCGGCGCGGGGCAACATCGGGTCGAACCTCCGGTAGTACGACTAAAGTGTGGTGACGCTGCCCGATTCGTCGATGGCAGCGTATGCGCCGCCAAGATTGCTCACACCGCGTTTGCGGAAAATTCCGTTACGGCTAAGGGATTTCCATCGCGGCAAGACCCCGGTGGCGGGTTCCGCCCCGATCCAGCACCGGCATAAGGACTTTCGCGGGATACGCGGGGCCCTCACTCCCCCAGCCCGTGCAGCACCCGCAGCCGCACCGGGTCACGCTTGCCCTTGACCCCCACCCAGCCGTGCATGGTCACCCGCGCGGCCGCCCCCAGCGCCGCCGCGGTGTTGGGCCCGATCACGACCTGCCCGGGCTCGGCCAGGCTTTCCAGCCGGGCGGCCAAATTGATGGTGTCGCCGATGGCGGTGAAGTTGCGGATCTGTGGCGCACCGACATTGCCCACCAGGGCCGGTCCAGTATTGACCCCGACCCGGAATCGCGGCCACTCGGGGCGCCCGGCGGCCGCGGTCTCGACGACGCTGTGCAGCGCGAGCGCGGCGCCCGCCGCCCGCCGGACGTGATCGCGTTGGCGCACCGGCGCGTTCCAGATCGCCACCACCGCGTCACCGGCGAACGGAAGGACCGTGCCGCCGGCGTCGAGGATGACCGGGACGACCGCGCCGTAGTAGGCGTTGAGCATGCCGACCACCCGGTCGGGTGGAGTGACCTCGGTGAAGGCGGTGAATCCGTGCAAGTCGGCGGTCAGGACCGACACCTCGGTGGTGGCGCCGCCCAGGCCGGCCTGATCGGGGTCGGCGAGCAACGCGGTGGCCACCGCCGGCGACATGTAACTGCGGAACAACCCGTCGAGATGGCGGTACAGGCGCGCGTTCTCGAGCGCCATCGACGATTGGGTGGCGAACGATCGCAACAGCGCGACGTCGGCCTCGGAAAACTCCCCGTCCGGGCGGTGCGCCCAGATCATCCCGGCGACCTGGCCCTTCACCTCGAGGGGCAGTTCCACCGTCTGGTCGCGCGTCTCGGGGCCCAGCGCGTCGCAACAGCACTCGAGCACGCCGGAGTGCATCAGGCTCATCTGGAACCGGTCGCCGGGGAACGCGTCGGCCAGCGCGGCCATCACCCGGGCGAGGAGGTCCTCTTCCTCCTGGATGACGCTGGATTCCTGGCCCAGCGTGATCAGCCGGCCGAGCCTGCGGACGCGCTCCCGCTCGGCGCCCAGCGCCTCGGCGCCGCGTTTGAGGACGGCGACCTGCTGCTCGGACAGCTCGAACCGGTCGGCGAGCGCCGCCGCGGCCAGGCCAGGCGCCACCTGCTCGCCGCGCTCGCGGCGCTGCAGGATGTCGACCATCGCCTCCAGGGCCGCGGCGTAGTCGTGGCGCAGCTCGGCCACCGTCTGCCGCGTGGCCAGCCCGTCGAAGAGGCCCCGCACCGATCCCTCCTTGCGGAACTGCACCCGCGCGCTGTAGGCGATGAAGCAGAACGCCATCGTCATCAGCAGGTGCCACAGCCACCACGACGCGTGCCAGCTCATCCCGAGCGCCAGCGCCACCGAGGCCTCCGCCAGCAACACGAACGCGGTCAGCACAGACATCACGACCACCGCGGGGCGGCGCCGATAGATCGGGAAATAGGCGAGCGCCGCCACCGTGAACAGCACGCCGCCGGTGAGCGCCGCGATCTGCTCGCCGTGTTCCACCGCGTCCTGGTCGGGCAGCCGGTCCAGCACGCGCAGCCCGATCACCAATGCGGTGAGCCCGATGAGCGCCGCGACCACTGTCGAGACGGTCCGGCGCCAGGCCCACAGCCGGGCGCTGCGCGCCGGGGTGAACGTCATCGAGGAGGCCAGCGCCGCCAGCCCGGCCAGCACCAAACCCAACCGGGTGGCCAGCATGAAATTGGTGTCGGAGGTGTCCACCAGGACGCCGGGCGTGTAGAGGGCGTGCACGCCGAAGAACCCGGCCGTGGTCATGAACACCAGCGACACCAGCCATAGGCGGGCGTCGTCGCGGGCGCGGGATTCGCGGGCGATCATCGCGCCCAAGACCACGCTCACCGAGGAGGCGGACAGAACGAGCGCGAAGTGCGCCAGCCGGTTGTCCCATTCCAGGTCGACCCTCGGCACGTCCAAGAGCAGCCACAACGCCAGCATGGGCAGCGTCATGTGCATCAGCCAGTTCGCGGTGCGCACCCGCGACCCGCGGCGCGGAGGCGCGCTGGTGGTCGTCATCCCTAGGGCAACCGCGCACGCGGCCGTCGTCATCCCGGTTCGGCCGAACCGCCCGGACATCTCCTGACCGCGCGGCGGGATCAGAGGCGGTAGAGGCGGCGGGCGTTGCCGTGGGCGATGAGGTCGGCCACCCGGATCGCGTCGCCCACGCTCCAGTCGCCCCGGTCCACGAACTCCCCCAGCACGCGCCGCATGCCCCGGCGCCACAACGCGGCGCCGAGGTAGTGCAGCTCCGCCGGGCCGAAGCCGTCCGAGGAGTACAGGATCTTGCCGAACGGGGCCATTTCGAGCAGCCGGGCAAGGAATGCCGGCGCGCGCGCACCCAGGTGGGTCACGGTCAGCCCGCAGTCGAGGTAAACGTTGTTGAACGCCTGCGCCAGATACCCGGCCTCCCGTTCGTAGGGGTAGCAGTGCAGCAGCACGATCGGGGTGTCGGCCGACTGGCGCAGGAAGTCCAGTAGCAGCAACGGATTGGCTTGGTGCAGGTCGCAGTCGCGGTCGCCGAACCCGACGTGGAACTGCAACGGCTTGCCCAGCCGCAGCGCCCGATGCAGCCCGAACCGCAGCAGCACCCGCTCCTGTAGCCGGGTGCCGCCGTCGTCGCGCCACCGGCTCGCGGCCGCGGCCACCTGGCTCGGGGACGGTTCGCTCAGGTCGCCGGCGAAACCGCCCCGGTAGGCCAGGATCGATTTGGTGCCCACGGCGGTGGCGCAACGCCGGTGCAGGATGTCCTCGAACGCCGCCGCGTAGTCGCCGGGCGCGCGCGCCGCCTGCTCGGCGACCTCCTCGAGCCGGACGATCTCGTGGGCGCGCTCCCCCGACGTCGCGGCCATCTCGGCGACGCCGGCGATGTCCGCGGGGATTCCGGTGTCCACCAGCCAGTCGCTGACCTGCGCGGCGGGCAGGAACAGCCGGGCCAGTTCGTCCTCGCGCAGCGCGCTGCGGCGGTCCCAGTACGCGTCGGGTTCCACGTGCTCGGGCAGCCCTAGCACCGGGGCGCAATGCGCGCGCACCGCGAACCCCAGTTGGGAGTCGAACCCGGACGCCGCGAGCGGGGCGGTGTTCGCCTCGTTCAGCGCGTTCTCGAAGCGTGCCCGGTCGCCGGCCGTGCGCCAGCAGCCGTGCACGTGCTGATCGATCAGCCGCACGTCGTCGAGGTGCCGGGCCAGGGCGGCAGCATCGGGCATCGCGGCTCACACGCTCCAGGCCATGCGGAAGGTGTTCACCAGGTCCTCCGGCGCGAGGTCGCCGTAGCGTTCGTGCTCAAGGCGCCGCACCGCCACCACCATGTCCACCGCGGCGTCACCGAGCAGGCTGCGGACCAGCGCCGAACGGTCGAGCGCGGCGATCGCCTCGGGCTGCGACGCCGCCAGCCCGACGATGCCGCCCTGCCGCCGCTCGGCCTCGGACAGCCGCGCCGGATCGACCGTCACCTCCGGCGGCAACGGGGCCTGGCGCCGGATCCCATCGAGGGCCAGGCCCAGGATGACGGCGGAAGCCAGGTAGGGGTTCGCCGACGGGTCCACCACTTTCACCTCGACGTTCGCGCCGTGCGGGTTGGCCGGGCCGGCGGCGATGAACCGCGCCGCCGCCTCGCGATTCTCGGTGCCCCAGCACGCGTACGCGCCGGCCCAGTTACCGGGACGCAGCCGCAGGCCGGACACGATCGACCCGCACAGCACGCCCTGCGCCTGGGTCAGACCGCTCACGACGCCGGCCAGCGCGCTTTCCCCGGCGGGCCGCATTCCGCGCGCCCCGGTGCCGCCCGAGAACACCGGTCCGCCCCGGGTGTGTAGCGAAAAGTGTTGATGCGCGCCCGATCCCACGCCGCCGGCGAACGGCACCGGCGAGAAGCTCGCCCGCAGGCCGTGCCGCCGGGCGGCGCGGCCGACGAGCAGCCGGGTCAACACCATCTGATCGGCCGCCGCCACCGGGGATTGCGGCGGCAGCGATAGCTCGAATTGGTTGGCCCCGTACTCGGGGTGCAGTTGCTCGATCCCGACGCCCGCCGCTTCCGCGTGCGTGATGACGTCGCGCACGAAGGCTTCGTGCTCGAGGACGCCGGCGAGGCCGTATTGCGCCCACAACGTCGACGGCAGCCGGGCCCCGTCGGGGGCGACCAACACGAATTCCACCTCGTGGCCCACCGCCGCGGTGACACCGGCCGCGGCCAGCGCGGCCTCGACGCGGCGCAGGGTGCCGCGGGCGCACGCGGGCACGGTCGCGCCGTCCTGCTCGAAGAAGCCCGCGGGCGCCCAGGCCAGGCCGCGGTCGACGATGCGCAACGCCGCGGGGTCGATGCGTAGGCGCTGGTCCCCCACGACGCCGACCTCGCCGGTGAAGGCGATGCCGACCTGGTCGATGGCGAAGGCGTGCCACGAGGGGCTGGCGCCCAGCCCGGGGTCGGCGAACGCGCCGGCGCGCCGCCCCGAAACCGTCTTGGCCAGGATGAGGCCGGCGGGGTTGACCACGGTGCCGACGACGGTGTCGATGTCACCGTCCGGGAGGTGCCACGCTGCGCCGCCCGCGGCCGGTGTGGCCGTCACCGAGGTCCCGCCGCGCGCGCTGCCATGCAAGCATTGTGCCGGGCCGCGGGCTTCAGTTCTGCCGGGTGACCAACTCGGTGACGAAACGATCGAGGAAGCCCTCAAGGGGCGCTCCGCCGGCGGGGCGGATCACGAACTTCGTCAGTCCGGCCTCGATGTAGGCGTCGAGCTGGCGGTGTAGCCGGTCCCAGCCCGCGGCGATCAGCTCGCCCGGGTCGACGTCCGGGCGCCGGCGGCGCGCCGCGGCGGCCAGCTCCGCGGGTACCTCGCCCTCCACGACGGCCAACGAGATGCCGAAATGGTCGGGTTCGACCCGCCGGCCGGCGTCCGCGGCCGCGTGTTCGATGGCTTCGCGCCCGGCCCGGGCCTCGGCCGGCGTCAGGAAGCTGCCCAGCCAGCCGTCACCGAACTCCCCGATGCGCCGAAACGCCGCCGGCGCCGAGCCGCCCAGCCAGATGTCCAGCGGCGGTGTCGGTTTCGGCGCGACGGCGGCGCCGGTGACGGTGAAGTACTTGCCGGCGTAGTCGGCCGCATCCTGAGTCAACGCGGCGCGCAGCACCCGTAGCGATTCGTCGAACACGGCCGCGCGCTGCCCGTCGGGCACCACGAACACCTCGCGCTCGGCCGGGATCGCCGAGCGCAGCCCGAACACCGGCAGCACCCGCTTGGGCGCGAGCGCCGCGAGGGACGCCAGCTGCTTGGCTACCAGCACCGGGTGTCGCCCGGGAAGCACGGCGACGGACGTGCCGACCTTCAAGCGGCTGGTGCGCGCCAACGCGTAGGCCATGCCGATCATCGGGTCGACCGCCGGGGAGTACACCAGCTCGGAGAACCAGATCGAGTCGACACCGTTGCTTTCGAGATGGTCGACGATGCCCGCCAACCGGTCCGGCGCCGTGTCCGCGCCAAGGCCGACGCCGAAGCGGATCTTCACCGGCGTGTTCTTTCGTTCACCGCTAACGCAACGCCCCGCCGCCTGATTTTGTGCCCAGCGCGGCAAGAATTCGACGGCTACGCGCGGCTGGGGATGGTCAGCTTGCAGGCCTGTCCCAGGTCGAGCGTCCGCAGCACCCTGCCCATGCCCACCCAGAGCGCGCAGGACAGGGCCAGGTCGGCAAGCAATTCGTCGGAGAAGTGTTGCGCGCAGCGGCTCCAGAAGTCCTCGTCGTCGCGCAGCGCCGTGTGCTCCGTCGCGAACCGATCCGCGAATTCGGCGGCCAACCGCTCCTGGTCACTGAAGCCGGGCCAGGTGCGCCAGTCCAGCGCGTGGTCGTACAACTCCTCGTCGACGCCCTGGGCGGGGCCGTCGGCGTCGCGGGTGTTGACGCAGACGACACACTCGTTGCGGTGGGCGATCACCGTGCGCGCGATTTCGCGGGTCCGCAGCGGCAGCCGGCTCTTGGAGTACACCGCCTCGCTGAATCCGGCGAGCGCCCCGCCGAGATCGGGAGACTTCACAAACCATCCGGCGAGGTCATCGTCAGCGAAGGTTCCGATTCGGCTCATGGCGTGATGGTACGCCCGCGCCGGACGCCGGCATACAGCTGTCAGCGCAGCGGACGCGGCGCCGGTGTCCGGATGGTCGTGGTGGGCTGCTCTTCGTGCCAATCGCGTTGCGCCACAAGGCGTCCTGCGACGCGCTCCAACGCGGCCTCCACCTGCCGGCGATCCGGGCGGCCCTCGAATCCGGGCGAGCGCGCGAGCTTGTCGACGAGCCAGGCCACCAGCAACGCGTGCACGTAGGCGACCTGTTGCGCCCCGGCAGGCGTCAGCCACATCAGCTCGCCGTCGCGGCGCACGTAGCCGGTGGTGACCAGGCGCGTGAAGGTCGGCTCGAGCACCTCGAACGGAATGCGCGCGTAGTCGGCCATGTCGGTGATCTTGGCCGTCCCGTACAACTGGGAGTACCGGTTGACGCGCAACACCCCCCACAACCCGGCGACGTCGAGTTGGCAATCGGGGCGCATGGCGATGCTGCGCAGCCGCATCCCCGTCTCGCCGCGCAGCATCCGGGCGATCGCGGTTTCCAGCATCTGGTCCGGCGTCTCGCTGGTCGGCATGCCGAACGCGTCGCCGAGATCGACTGTGCTGTCGTGCAAGTCGCGCAGCGGCACTTCGCGCAGAAACAACGCCAACACGAAGCCCACCAGGGCGACCGGCGCCGCCCACAAGAACACCTGGGTGAGCGACTCGGCGTAGGCGGCGACGATGGGCGCGGCCACGTTATGCGGCTGCCGGTGCAAGGCTTCCGGGGACGCGACGGCGCTGGGCGGCGCGCCGCTGGCCGCCAGAGCCGCCCCCATTCGGTGGTTCAGGAAGTTGACGAACAGCGAACCGAAAATTGCCGCGCCGAACGAACTTCCGATCGTCCTGAAGAAGGTGACGCCGGAGGTGGCGACGCCCAGGTCCTCGAAGTTCGCCGTGTTCTGCACGATCAAGACCAGCACCTGCATGGACAGGCCGATGCCGGCGCCGAGCACGACCAGATACAGCGACTGCACCACCGTCGGGGTGGACGGCTGCATCCGCGACATCAACACAAACGCCAACGCCATCAGCGCGGTTCCGGCTACGGGGAACACCTTGTAACGACCCGTGCGCCCGACGATGGTGCCGCTGCCGGTCGAGGTGAACAGCATGCCGACCACCATCGGCAGCGTGCGCAGACCGGAGGTGGTCGCCGAGACGCCGTTGACGTACTGCATGTAGGTCGGCAGGAACGTCATGGCGCCCAGCATGGCGAACCCGACGACGAAGGAGAGCACGCAGCACACCGTGAACACCGGGCTGGCGAACAACCGGATCGGCAGGATCGGCTCGGCGGCGCGGCGGGGCTGACGCTGGCCACCAGCTGGGGCGGCACCCTGTACGCGTGGGGATCGCCGACCATCGTCGGGTTGTTCGTCGGGGCCGCCGTGGCGCTGGGCGTGTTCGTCGTCGTGGAGCGCCGCGCCGCCGAGCCGATCCTGCCGATCCGGTTGTTCGCCAGCCCGGTGTTCACGGTGTGCTGCGTGCTCTCCTT
>NZ_LZKC01000383.1:0-3714 GCF_001672685.1 Mycobacterium sp. E2462 | reverse complement strand
CGTGTACGGGTCACCGTCGTCGTCAACGATGTCGAGCGGGCCGCTGTCACCGCTGTCCGAGGCACCGTCGGCGTCGACGACTTCGCGGGTGGGCCGTCGGTGCCCATGGTGCCGAGGACATGGCCTGGGTCCTGACGAGGTGCCGGGGCGCGAGCCCGGGAACTTTCGCGCCCCGGTGCCCGACTAGTAGCTGGGTGCCCGCCTGAGCGGCCATCGGCAGAGCCGGTCGGGCTCAATCGAGTGTTGAAGGAGTCGCCGCATGGCCGCGTCGGTGGGGATGTGGCGCCGCTTGGCGGGTGAATGCCGCAGGCCGACGGGCCGGCGCACATGGTGGCCGGCCCCGCATTGCTAATGAAAACCATTTTCGATAAGGTCGCCTGTCGAGAGTGGCTGGCGAGCGGGTCATCGACCCGCTGCGGTCGGCGTTCACGTCGGAAATGCGGCCAGTTGGGGCACCGGACGCCGTCATCGGCGGTCCGGGCGGGGAGGAACTGCGTGATCAAGGCCGGAAGTGCGCCGCACCACTTAGGATATGCTAACTTCAGCCCAGCCAGCTTAGGGGAGACTACGTTTAGGAGAAGCGGCCGTGGAACTCGGTGACACGGGCATGCTCACAGCTCAGCCTGTCAATTCTCGGGCGGACCTTCGAGTTGACGGTGACGTCGTCAGCCGGTTTGCCACGTGTTGCCGCGCGCTCGGCATCGCCGTGTATCAACGCCAGCGGCCGGCTGACCTGGTCGCGGCCCGATCCGGTTTCACCGCGCTGACCCGCGTTGCCCACGATCAGTGCGACGCCTGGGCGGGGCTCGCCGCCGCCGGTGACACGTCCCTGCGGGTCCTGGAGGCGGTGGCCCGCACCGCGGGCACCGCCGGCACGCTGCAGCGTCAGGTCGACCTGGCGCCGGGATCGTTGAGCTTCCGCTACGACACCGGGCTCTACCTGCAGTTCCGTGCCGGCACGCCCGACGAGTTCCACTTGGCCCACGCCGCGGCGCTCGCCTCGGCGGGGCGTTTCGCCGAGGCCAACGAGATCGTCACCGCCCTGACCGCTCGTCGCCCCGGTTGGCGCGAGGCGCGCTGGGTCACCGTCGTCGTCAACTACCGGGCCGAGCGCTGGTCCGACGTCGTCAAGCTGCTCACCCCGATCGTCAACGACACCGATCTCGACCCGGCGTTCTCGCACGCGGCCAAGATCACCCTCGGCACCGCCCTGGCGCGGCTCGGCATGTTCGCCCCGGCCCTGTCCTACTTGGAAGAGCCCGAGGGTCCCGTGGCCGTCGCGGCAGTCGACGGCGCGCTCGCCAAGGCGCTGGTGCTGCGCGCGCACGTGGACGAGGACTCGGCCAGCGAGGTGCTGCAGGACCTGTACGCGGCGCACCCGGAGAACGAGCAGGTCGAGCAGGCCCTCACCGACACCAGTTTCGGCATCGTCACCACCACGGCGGCCCGTATCGACGCCCGCACCGATCCGTGGGACCCCGAAACCGAGCCCAGCGCAGAGGATTTCGTCGACCCCGCCGCCCACGAACGCAAGGCCGTGTTGCTGCACGAGGCCGAACGGCAGCTGGCCGAGTTCATCGGTCTGGACGAGGTAAAGAACCAGGTCTCGCGGCTGAAGAGCTCCGTCGCCATGGAATTGGTGCGCAAGCAGCGCGGCCTCGCGGTCGCCCAGCGTGCCCACCACCTGGTGTTCGCCGGACCGCCCGGAACCGGTAAGACCACCATCGCCCGCGTTGTGGCCAAGATCTATTGCGGCCTTGGCCTTTTGAAACGAGAGAACATTCGCGAGGTGCACCGCGCCGACCTCATCGGCCAGCACATCGGCGAGACGGAGGCCAAGACCAACGCCATCATCGACAGTGCGCTCGACGGTGTGCTGTTCCTCGACGAGGCCTATGCGCTAGTCGCCACCGGGGCCAAGAACGACTTCGGGCTGGTGGCCATCGACACCCTGTTGGCCCGCATGGAAAACGACCGCGACCGGTTGGTCGTGATCATCGCCGGCTACCGGGCCGACCTGGACAAGTTCCTCGACACCAACGAGGGTCTGCGGTCCCGGTTCACGCGCAACATCGACTTCCCGTCGTACGCGGCACCGGAACTGGTCGAGATCGCCACCAAGATGGCTGAGCAGCGCGACAGCGTCTTCGAGCCGGCCGCGCTCGCCCACATGGAGGCGTTGTTCGCCAAGCTCGCGACCGAAACCACCCCCGACGCCAACGGCATCTCACGGCGCAACCTCGACATCGCCGGCAACGGCCGATTCGTGCGAAACATCGTCGAACGCTCCGAGGAAGAACGGGAGTTCCGGCTCGACCATTCCGAACACGCCGGAACCGGCGAATTCAGTGACGAGGAGTTGATGACGATCACCGACGACGACGTCGAACGGTCCGTCGAGCCGCTGCTGCGCGGTCTGGGGTTGTCGGTGCCGGCATGACCAGTCAAGACCCGGACAGCCGTCGCTCGTTCGCCTCCCGCACGCCGGTAAACGACAACCCCGACAAGGTGGAGTACCGCCGCGGCTTCGTGACCCGCCACCAGGTCAGCGGTTGGCGATTTGTCATGCGCCGCATCGCTTCCGGCATCGCGCTGCACGACACCAGGATGCTCGTCGACCCGCTGCGCACGCAGTCGCGTGCGGTTCTGATGGGCGTGGTGCTGCTGGTGACTGCACTCGGCGGTTGCTTCGTGTTCTCTTTGATCCGGCCCAACGGGACGGCGGGCAGCAACGCCGTCCTGGCCGACCGGGACACCGCGGCCCTCTACGTCCGCGTCGGCGACGACCTGCACCCGGTGCTCAACCTCACCTCAGCCCGGTTGATCGTGGGGCATCCGGTCAACCCGACGACGGTGAAAAGCACTGAGCTGGACCGCTTTCCGCGCGGGAACCTGATCGGCATCCCGGGTGCCCCCGAGCGGATGGTGCAAAACCCCGGGCGGGACGCGAACTGGACCGTGTGCGACAGCATCGGTGGAACCGCGCACGCCGTGCACAGCACCGGCGTGACCGTCATCGGCGGCCGTCCCGACAGCAGCGGAGCGCGCGCCGCGGACTTGGGTTCCCGGCAGGCCATCCTGGTGCAGTCCCCGGGCGACGACAAGGGTCCCAACAGCTGGTTGCTGTGGGACGGCAGGCGTAGCCAGATCAACCTCACCGACCACGCCGTGACTACCGCACTGGGGTTGGGGCAGAACAACTCCGAGGTCCCCCCGCCGCGGCCTATCGCGCTCGGGCTGTTCAACGCGATCCCCGAGGGGCCGGCGCTGACGGCCCCGGGCATCCCGAACGCCGGCGCCCCGGCGCCCTTCGCCGTGCCGGCGCCCATCGGTGCGGTGGTGGTGTCCTACGGTTTGGACCAGAGTTCCTCGGGGGCGCCGCGCTATTTCGCGGTGCTGCCGGACGGCCTGCAGCCGATCTCGCCGGTGCTGGCCGCGATCCTGCGCAACACCAACTCCTACGGCCTGGATCAGCCGCCGCGGCTCGGCGCTGACGCGGTGGCCAAGCTGCCGGTCTCACGGCTGCTCGACACCTCTCGCTATCCCGACCAGCAGGTCACCCTGGTGGACGCCGCGAAAGACCCTGTCGCATGCGCTCATTGGAGCAAGGCCGCCGGTGCGGCGACGAGCTCGCTGAACCTGCTGGCCGGTTCGGCGCTGCCGGTCCCGGAGTCGATCCACACCGTCGACCTCGTCGGCGGTGGGGCGGCGGCC
>NZ_LZKC01000382.1:0-4810 GCF_001672685.1 Mycobacterium sp. E2462 | reverse complement strand
CGCCGCCGCTGTACTCCTCGATGGCGGCCCGGGCCTGTTCTGCCGCACCCCTGAGCACCGCGGCCAACCCCTCGGGCCACTCGGCCACGGTCGCCACGGCGGATTCCTCGTCGGGTCCGGTCACGCTCTCCCCTTCCTGCAGTGCGGTTCCAATACTAGGTTGGCGTGCCACACCCGGTTGCCTGCAGACGCCAGGAGCCCGCATGGGGGAGAATCGGGGCGTGTCTGGACGGCGGCAACACGATCCCGGCCGGGTGGCCTCCAACCCGGGCCGCCGGTCCCCCGACGGGGCCGCCAACCGTCATCCGGGAACGGCCAATTACCCCGCCGACGAGGACGCCCACCGGCGGCCGCGGCGGTCCGCTCCGACGCCGAGCGCCAACCGCTACCTGCCGCCGCTCGGGCAGCAGCCGGCGCCTGAGCGCGGCAGCGCGCCCCCGCGGGAAGCGGCCGCGAGCGAACGGATCACGGTCACCCGGGCGGCGGCGCAGCGCAGCCGCGAAATGGGTTCGCGGATGTACTGGATGGTGCAGCGGGCCGCGACCGCCGACGGCGCCGACAAATCCGGGCTCACCGCGCTCACCTGGCCGGTGGTGGCGAACTTCGCGGTCGACGCCGCCATGGCCGTCGCGCTGGCCAACACGTTGTTCTTCGCCGCGGCGACCGGCGAAAGCAAGGGCCGGGTCGCCCTGTACCTGCTGATCACCATCGCCCCGTTCGCGGTGATCGCCCCCCTGATCGGTCCGGCGCTGGACCGGCTGCAGCACGGGCGCCGGGTGGCGCTCGCCGCGTCGTTCGCGCTGCGCACCGCCCTGGCGCTGGTGCTGATCCTCAACTACGACGGCGCCAGCGGCAGCTACCCGTCGATGGTGCTGTACCCCTGCGCGCTGGCGATGATGGTGCTCTCTAAGTCGTTCAGCGTGCTGCGCAGCGCGGTGACGCCCCGGGTGATGCCACCGACCATCGACCTGGTCCGGGTCAACGCCCGGCTGACCATGTTCGGCCTGCTCGGCGGCACCATCGCGGGCGGGGCCATCGCGGGCGGGGTGGAATTCGCCGGCACCCACCTGTTCAAGCTGCCGGGCGCGCTGTTCGTCGTGGTCGCGGTGACGGTGGCCGGCGCCCTGCTGTCCATGCGGATCCCGCGGTGGGTCGAGGTGACCGCCGGTGAGGTGCCGGCCACCCTGAGCTACCGCCAGGACGACGAGCCGCGCCGCAGCGGGTGGCAGGAGGTCAAGAAGGTCAGCGGCACGCTGCGACAACCGTTGGGCCGCAACATCATCACCTCACTGTGGGGTAACTGCACCATCAAGGTCATGGTCGGCTTTCTGTTCCTGTATCCGGCGTTCGTCGCCAAGGCGCACCAGTCCAGCGGCTGGGCCCAGGTCGCGATGCTCGGCATGATCGGCGCCGCGGCCGGCATCGGCAACTTCGCCGGCAACTTCACCAGCGCGCGCCTCAAGCTGGGCCGCCCGGCCGCACTGGTGGTGCGCTGCACGGTGGCCGTCAGTGCCGTCGCGCTGGCGGCGTCGGTCGCCGGTAATCTCACGGTGGCCGTGATCGCCACGCTCGTCACCTCCGGCTCCAGCGCGATCGCCAAGGCCTCGCTGGACGCCTCGTTGCAGAACGACCTGCCCGAGGAGTCGCGGGCGTCGGGGTTCGGGCGCTCGGAGTCGACCTTGCAGTTGGCCTGGGTGTTGGGTGGCGCGCTGGGTGTGATGGTCTACACGGAACTGTGGGTCGGGTTCACCGCGGTCACCGCGTTGCTGATTCTCGGCCTGGCGCAGACGCTGGTCAGCTTTCGCGGCAACTCGCTGATCCCGGGACTGGGAGGTAACAGGCCGGTGATGGTCGAGCAGGAGGGTGTGCGCCGCGGCGCCAAAGGCGCGGCGGCGGTTGCCGAGTGAGGCGCGGCCTGGCCGTGCTGCTCGCCGGCCTGTTGATCCTGTCGTGCGTCGCCGCCGGCGTGGGCACCTGGCTGCTGGTGCGCGACCGTGGTCCGGATCGCCCTGAGATCAGCGCGTATTCGCACGGGCACCTGACCCGGGTGGGGCCCTACCTCTATTGCAACGTGCTCAACCTCGACGACTGCCAGACGCCGCAGGCGCAGGGCGAGCTGAGGGTCACCGAGCGGTATCCGGTGCAGCTGTCGGTGCCCGACGCGATCTACCGGGCGCCGTGGCGGCTGCTGCAGGTGTACGAGGATCCCGCCAACACCACCAGCACGATCTTCCGGCCGAACACCCGGTTCGCGGTGACCATCCCCTCGGTGGATCCGCACCGCGGCCGGCTGACGGGCATCGTCGTGCAGTTGCTGACGCTGGTGGTGGACCCCGCCGGCGAGCTGCGCGAGGCCCCGCACGCGGAATGGTCGGTGCGGGTTAGCTTCTGACGGCCCGGCTCAGGCGCCGTGGCCGGGCTCGACCCGCTCCCCCGGCACCGGTGGGCCGGGCGGCGTGCCGTCACCGAAAGGCCTGCCGCCCAACGCCTCTCGTCCGTGTTCGGTCAACCAGCCGCCCAGCTCCGGGCCCTTCGGGACGATGCCGGTCGGGTTGATGTCGGCATGCACGATGTAGTAGTGCTGCTTGATCTGGACGAAGTCGACGGTGTCGCCGAAGCCCGGCGTCTGGAACAGGTCGCGCGCGTACGCCCACAGCACCGGCATCTCGGTCAATGTGGTTCTGTTGCACTTGAAGTGGCCGTGATACACCGGGTCGAAGCGCACCAGCGTGGTGAACAGCCGCACGTCGGCCTCGGTAATGGTGTCGCCCACCAGGTAGCGCTGGCCGGCGAGGCGCTCGCTCACCCAGTCCAGCGCCGTGAACAGACGGTCGTAGGCCGCCTCGTAGGCGTCCTGCGACCCGGCGAAGCCGCAGCGGTACACGCCGTTGTTGATCTCGGTGTAGACCCGCTGGTTCACCTCGTCAATCTCGGCGCGCAGCGGTTCGGGATATAGCGCGGGCGCGCCGTCGCGGTGATACCGGCTCCACTCGGTGGACAGGTCGATGGTCAGCTGCGCGAAGTCGTTGGTCGCCACCGCCCCGCTCGGCACGTCGACGAGCGCCGGAACGGTGATGCCCTTGGCGTAGTCGGGAAAACGCTTGAAGTAGGCGTCCTGCAGCCGCGGAATCTGCAGAACCGGGTCGACACCGCCCGGATCGAGGTCGAACGTCCAACTCCGCTCGTCGTGGGTGGGTCCGCAAAACCCAATGGAGAGAACGTCTTCCAGGCCGAGCAGCCGACGGACGATGATGGCGCGGTTGGCCCACGGGCACGCGCGGGCGACGATCAGCCGGTACCGGCCGGGCTCGACCGGGTACCCGTCGCGCCCGTCGGCGGTGACGCGGCTGGCGATGTAGTTGGTGTCGCGGGTGAACTCACCCGTCCCGGCTACGTAGGCGGCCATGGGCACGATTGTGCCCCACCGCCGCGCCGGGCTAGGCGTCCAGCTCCCGGGCGACCGCCCGCACCACCTCGGAAACCCGGCGCGCCGTCTTGCGGTCGGGGTAGCGCCCCTTGCGCAGCTCGGGCTGCACGGTGCTCTCCAACAGGGTGATCATGTCCTCGACCATGCCGTGCAGCTCGTCGGGGCTGTGCTTGTGCTCGGCGGGAGCCTCGCGCCGCGTCCTGGTCAGGCTGGGCGGCGGTTCAATCAGCTTGAGGCTCAACGCCTGCGGCCCGCGTCGCCCGGAAGCGATGCCGAATTCCACGCGCTGGCCCGCCTTGAGCCCCTCGACGCCGGCCGGCAACGCCGAAGAACGGACGTAGACGTCTTCGCCGTCCTCTTGCGACAGGAAGCCAAACCCCTTGTCGGCGTCGTACCACTTAACCTTGCCGGTCGGCACTGGTCTCACCTGCTTGTCTGACGGATCACTAGAATGGGCAACACAATAAGCGTCCCGCCTGCGCAGGACGCCGTGATGAAGTTTGATCCTACTCGGCGGCTCGCTCCAGGAGCACCCCCGTGGTGCGTCACTCGGTAGGCTGGGCAGTACCCGTGGAGGTGAGATGCGCCTGATCCTGAACATCATCTGGCTGGTATTCGGCGGCCTCTGGATGGCGCTCGGATACCTGGTCGCGGCGCTGATCAGTTTCTTGCTGATCGTCACCATCCCGTTCGGCTTCGCGTCGCTGCGCATCGCCGCCTACGCCCTGTGGCCGTTCGGGCGCACGATCGTGGACAAGCCGACCGCGGGCGCCGGCACCCTGATCGGCAACGTCGTCTGGGTGGTGCTGTTCGGGGCGTGGCTGGCGATCGGCCATCTGCTCAGTGCGGCCGCGATGGCGGTGACCATCGTCGGGATTACGTTGGCGCTGGCCAACCTGAAACTGATCCCGGTGTCGTTGATGCCGTTGGGCAAACAGATCGTCGCCGTCGACCCGCCCCACTACGCGTCGGTGGCCGCATGACGCTGACGACGCTGGGCGTCCCCGTGGTGCCGAGCCGCCTCGACGGCTCGCCGGGCCCGGGCGCGGCGCCGGCGAGCGGGCCGCTGCTGGACAGCTACGGGCGGGTCGCCACCGACCTGCGCATCTCGCTCACCGACCGCTGCAATCTGCGGTGCAGCTACTGCATGCCGGCCGAAGGGCTGGACTGGTTGCCCGGCGAGCACCTGCTCCGCTCCGACGAGCTGGCCCGGCTCATCACGATCGCGGTGACCCGCCTGGGCGTCACCGGTGTGCGGTTCACCGGTGGCGAGCCGTTGCTGGCCCGCCATCTCGAGACGGTGGTGGCGGCGGCGGCCGCACTGCGGCCGCGCCCGGAGATCTCGTTGACCACCAACGGCGTGGGCTTGGCGCGTCGGGCGGC
>NZ_LZKC01000381.1:0-5518 GCF_001672685.1 Mycobacterium sp. E2462 | reverse complement strand
CGCGCTGTGCCAGATTGCTCGCCTCCTCAGCGGGCGCAGGCCGCCCGCATCGTCACCGAGCGCCAAGTCACCGCTAGGCTGGCCCGCTGTGATCACCCGGATGTCCGAGCTGTTCTTGCGCACCTTGCGCGATGACCCCGCCGACGCCGAAGTGCCCAGCCACAAGCTCCTGATCCGAGCCGGCTACGTCCGGCCGGTCGCTCCTGGCCTATACAGCTGGCTGCCGCTGGGACTGAGGGTGCTGCGCAGAATCGAGCGCGTCGTCCGCGACGAGATGAACGCGATTGGGGGACAGGAGATCTTGTTTCCCGCCCTGCTGCCGCGCGCGCCGTACGAGACGACCAACCGCTGGAACGAGTACGGCGATGGCGTGTTCAAATTCAAGGACCGCCGCGGCAACGACTACCTCCTCGGCCCCACCCACGAAGAGCTGTTCACGCTGACCGTCAAGGGCGAATACAGCTCCTACAAGGACTTCCCGCTGCTGCTGTTCCAGATCCAGAACAAGTACCGCGACGAGGCGCGGCCACGCGCCGGCATCCTGCGCGTCCGGGAATTCCTCATGAAGGACTCGTACTCGTTCGATATCGACGACGCCGGCCTCAAGGCCGCCTACCACGCGCATCGCGATGCCTATCAGCGCATCTTCGACCGCGTCGGGGTGCGCTACGTCATCGTCTCCGCCGTCTCGGGCGCGATGGGCGGCAGCGCCTCCGAGGAGTTCCTCGCCGAGAGTGCCGTGGGAGAAGACACCTTCGTACGGTGCCTGGAGTCGGGCTACGCGGCCAACGTCGAGGCCGTCGTCACCGCGCGACCCGAGCCGCCGCCCGCCGACGTCGTGGCCGCGCTGCCCGCGGCGGTGGTCCACGACACCGGCGACACCCCGACCATCGCCACCCTGGTCGACTGGGCCAACGGCGCGGACCTGGGGCGCCCCATCACCGCGGCCGACACCCTCAAAAACGTCCTGTTGAAGGTCCGCCAGCCCGGTGGTGACTGGGAGTTGCTGGCCATCGGCGTGCCGGGCGATCGTGAGGTCGACGACAAGCGCCTGGGCGCGGCGCTCGAGCCGGCCGAGTATGCGCTGCTCGACGACGCCGACTTCGCCAGGCATCCCTTTCTGGTCAAGGGCTACATCGGCCCGAAGGCGTTGCGCGCCAACGGAGTTCGTTACCTGGTCGATCCCCGTGTGGTCGACGGCACCAGCTGGATCACCGGGGCCGACGAACCGCACCGCCACGTTGTCGGCCTGGTGGCCGGGCGGGACTTCACCGCCGACGGCACCATCGAGGCCGCCGAGGTGCGCGACGGCGACCCGTCGCCGGACGGCGCCGGGCCGCTGGTGTCGGCGCGGGGCATCGAGGTGGGCCACATCTTCCAGCTGGGCCGCAAATACACCGACGCGTTCACCGCCGACGTGCTCGGCGAGGACGGCAAGCCGGTGCGCCTGACCATGGGCTCCTACGGCCTGGGGGTGTCCCGGCTGGTGGCCGTCATCGCCGAGCAGCACCACGACGAGCTCGGCCTGCGCTGGCCGGCAGCGGTCGCGCCGTTCGACGTCCACCTGGTGATCGCCAACAAGGACGATCAGGCCCGCGCCGGCGCCACCGAGCTGGCCACCGAGCTGGACCGGCTCGGCCTGGAGGTCCTGCTCGACGACCGCCAGGCCTCGCCCGGGGTGAAGTTCAAGGACGCCGAGTTGCTCGGCGTGCCCCGCATCGTCGTGGTCGGGCGGGGCTGGGCCGACGGCGTGGTGGAGCTGCGGGACCGCTTCGGCGGCCAGACCCGCGAGCTGGCCGCCGGACCGTCGCTGGCCGCCGACATCGCGGCCGCGGTGCGCGGCTAAGTAGTCGTCAAGCTATTCGCCAAGCTAGTCGTTGCCGCCCGGGAAGCTCGTCGTGATGGGCCACGCGCCCAGCACGCGGCTCCACCGGGCCGCCATCACCGCGCTCTGCGTCAGCGCGGTGGCGGCGAAGGCGCGGTCCTCGGCCGTCTCGGCGTGTTCGGCCACCACGCGCCAGGCGCCGGCGCCGTCGTTCTCCATCCGGGCGGCCAGGCGGGCGGCGTCCGCCGCGCTGCCGACCACCAGGGGCAGCTGATACCCCGCGGCGGCCACCGGAACGGTGACCTTGCGGGCGGCCAACATCGCCACCACGTCGTCGCGCCGCTGCCGGTGCTGCTCGAGCGCCTCCACCACCATGCCGTTCACGCTGCCCGGCGACAGCGCCGAGACGATGCCATAGCCGTAGATCGTCGAGTACTCGATGGCCAGCGCGTCACTGAGCGCCGAGTTGTCGGCCTCTTTCCCGGAGGTCATATGGACGGCCCCCCGGGGACCAGCGCCACCGTGTAGGACGCCGTGCACGACGCCGCGATGGAGGCCAGCAGGCCCGCGCGGTAACCCGACTCCGTGCCCACCAGCCGGCTGGCGCTGTCGGCCGAGGCGTGCAGCGCGTTGATCACGTCGGAGACCGGCGGTGGGGGCGGCGGCGGTCCCGCCGGCTGGGCCGGTGCGGGGCTGGCGGTCTCGCTCGTCGAGGTGGTCGCGAGCTTGCCGGCGGCCCGCGCGACCTCCGTGGCGAGCGCGCGGGCGTGCGCGGCGCGCTGGCTCGCCACCACGCTCAGCGCGGCGGCCACCTGCGGCGGGTTGCCGACGGCCGACGCCGCGGCGGCGGCCAGCGCGCTGTCGTGCCTGGCCTGATCGAGGGGGCCCAGCAGCTGTTCGACGGTCGGGGCCTTGGGCGCTGACTTGCCGCAGGCCGACCCCACCGTCGCCAGGGCCGCCAACGCCGCACCACCGGCGAGGACGTTTCGCCGGGTGACGGCCGGAACTGCGCTAGACACAAGCACATCCTGCCATCGGTGTGGTTGCGGGCACGATGCCAGGACTCGATCGTGCCGTGACACCCGATTACTGGCGTATCGTTGATAGCTGGCTCTCGGCGGAACGGCAGCTGCTGCGATTCCCCGGGAGACTGGAGTCGCCTCCCGCGCTCGAGGGGCGGCGACGTCCTCGGAGATGACCGACAACTCAAGATGAGGAGCTCGCCGTGACCACCGGGCTACCTTCCCCGACGCAGGTGATCGAGCTACTCGGTGCCCACTTCGCGCGCGCCGGCTACGAGATCGAAGACGTGGTCATCGACGCCAAGCTGCGTCCGCCGCGGATCACGGTGGTCGCCGACGGTGATCAAGCCCCGGACCTCGACACCATCGCCGCGTTGTCGCGGTCGGCGTCGGCTTTGCTGGACGGCCTCGACGGCGTCCGGGACGACTACGTGCTCGAAGTCAGCTCGCCCGGCGTGGACCGCCCGCTGACCGGTCCGAAGCATTTCCGGCGCGCCCGCGGGCGCAAGGTCGACGTGGTCCTGACTGACGGGTCGACGGTGACCGGGCGCGTCGGCGAGACGGGCGAGGGCGGGGTCGCGTTGGTGGTCCGCGCCGGCCGGGACCTGGCGCTACGCGAAATCGCGTTCGACAAGATCGCGAAAGCCGTTGTGCAGGTGGAATTCTCGCCTCCCGCGCAAGCAGAGTTGGACCTGGCCACTACGGGACGGGCCCGGAACACGGAGGCCGGAGCATGAATATCGATATGGCCGCGCTGCACGCCATCGAGGTCGACCGGGGCATCTCGGTCAACGAGCTGCTCGAGACCATCAAGTCGGCGCTGCTCACCGCCTACCGGCACACCGAGGGCCACCAGACCGACGCCCGGATCGAAATCGATCGCAAGACCGGTGTGGTGCGGGTGGTCGCGACCGAAACCGACGACGACGGCAACGTGATCAGCGAATGGGACGACACCCCGGAGGGCTTCGGCCGGATCGCGGCCACCACCGCGCGCCAGGTGATGCTGCAGCGGTTCCGCGACGCGGAGAACGAACGCACCTACGGCGAGTTCTCCACCCGCGAGGGCGAGATCGTCGCCGGCGTGATCCAGCGCGACAGCCGGGCCAACGCCCGGGGCCTGGTCGTCGTGCGGATGGGCACCGAGACCAAGGCGTCGGAGGGCGTGATCCCGGCGGCCGAGCAGGTGCCGGGCGAAAGCTACGAGCATGGCAACCGGGTGCGCTGCTACGTCATCGGGGTGACGCGCGGGGCGCGCGAACCGGTGATCACGCTGTCGCGGACCCATCCCAACCTGGTGCGCAAGCTGTTTTCCCTGGAGGTTCCCGAGATCGCCGACGAGGCGGTCGAGATTGTCGCGGTGGCCCGGGAGGCGGGCCACCGCTCCAAGATCGCGGTGAAGTCCAACGTGCCCGGCCTGAACGCCAAGGGCGCCTGCATCGGCCCGATGGGGCAGCGGGTCCGCAACGTGATGAGCGAGCTATCCGGGGAGAAGATCGACATCATCGACTATGACGAGGACCCGGCCCGCTTCGTCGCCAACGCGTTGTCGCCGGCGAAGGTGGTGTCGGTGTCGATCATCGACCAGGCCGCGCGCGCCGCGCGGGTGGTGGTCCCCGATTTCCAGCTGTCGCTGGCGATCGGCAAGGAGGGCCAGAACGCGCGCTTGGCCGCTCGGCTCACCGGATGGCGCATCGACATCCGCGGCGATGCGCCGGCCGGCGGCGGGGGACAGGCCGAGCACCAGCCCGAGCACGGCGCCAGTCACGGTTTGGCCCGCGACCGCTGACCGCCTTCTTCGTCGGTGGGTTCTGACCATCGATCGGGTGACGCTAGACTGAGCCGTGATCCAGCGTGAGCCTTCGGCCTCGACGCAGGGACGCGCGGGCGGACCCGTGCGGACGTGTGTGGGATGCCGGAAGCGAGAGCTGGCTGTCGAACTGCTTCGCGTGGTGGCTGTGTCGGCGGGGAACGGCGAGTCCGCCGTGATCGTTGACATGGGCAGTAGCCTTCCGGGGCGGGGTGCATGGCTGCATCCCGCGCCGCAATGCGCACAACAGGCGGTCCGGCGGCGAGCTTTCACCCGGGCGCTGCGCATCACCGGTTCACCGGACACCTCGGCGGTGATCGAGCACATCGAGTCCCTCGGTGCGCCCGATGGCCCAGGCAACAGAACAGGTAGCAAAGAACATGAGCACACCGTGAAGTCCCGATGACAATGCGTCATAGCTAAACCCGAGGCGCGGCCCCACGACTGTCGCCTCTCAGACAGGAGATGTAGTGGCAGGTAAGGCCCGCGTACACGAGTTGGCCAAGGAACTCGGTGTCACCAGCAAGGAAGTCCTCGCCCGGCTGAACGAACAGGGCGAATTCGTCAAATCCGCATCCTCGACCGTCGAGGCGCCGGTCGCGCGCCGGCTGCGCGAGTCGTTCGGCGGCGGCAAGTCGGGCGGAGCGCCCACCAAGTCGCCGGCGAAGGTCCCGGGCGCGGCGCGCCCGCCGCTGAAGGGGCCCGACGCGTCCCTCGACAGGGCCCTCGACCAGGCGATCAACAAGGCCGTCGGCAACGGCGAGACCAAGGCGGCCCCCAAGCCCGGCGTCCCGGGCCCGCGCCTCGGCGAGCAACGCGTCCATCCGCTGCACGGTGTCGGTCGTGGTGTCCCGGGTGAAC
>NZ_LZKC01000380.1:0-604 GCF_001672685.1 Mycobacterium sp. E2462 | reverse complement strand
AGATTCAGATCCGCCGGGTGGCCCAGCGCCTGTTGAAGTTCGGCGCAAAGTGACGGGCCCGGGCCGCGCGGCCACCGCCGTCGACCTGGCGCTCGCGCTGCGCGGCGTGCTGGCGCCGGTGCTCGGCGGTGAGCCCGCGATCGAGAACCTGCGCGCCCTGACCGGCGGCGCCAGCCGGACCACCTGGGCGTTCGACGCGGACCTGGCCGGACGACGCCGCTCGCTCATCCTGCGTACCGGGCCGCCCGAGGCGTCAAGGGAATCGGCGGCGATTAGGACGTGCGGGACGGGCGCGCCCGCCGCCGCGGCGGCGGCCTGGGCGCTGGCCTCGAGCTCCATGCCGGCGTGCACGGCCTCGGGCGGCCCGGTACGCAGGATGAGCGAGCGGCGTCGTCCGGCCAGGTCCGCGTCGAACGCCCAGGTGGTCCGGCTGGCGCCGCCGGTCAGGGCGCGCAGGTTCTCGATCGCGGGCTCACCGCCGAGCACCGGCGCCAGCACGCCGCGCAGCGCGAGCGCCAGGTCGACGGCGGTGGCCGCGCGGCCCGGGCCCGTCACTTTGCGCCGAACTTCAACAGGCGCTGGGCCACCCGGCGGATCTGAATCT
>NZ_LZKC01000379.1:0-28591 GCF_001672685.1 Mycobacterium sp. E2462 | reverse complement strand
CTGACCTGCTCGCTGCTGCGGGCGGTGGGGCCCGGCGGCCGGGTGGTGTCCTACGAGCAGCGCGCCGGATCCGGCCCCGGCCTCCAACACCCGCGCACCCGGGAAGATGTCGCCCTCGTGGATGATCTGCGCCGCGTCCTTGGGATAGATGACCTGGGGCCCGCGCGGCATGGACATCACGTAGTCGATCAGCAGCGGGCGCAGCACCAGGTAGACGGCGCCGTTGCTGGACTTGATCACGCTGCCCTGCTCGAGCCCGATGACCGCGTCGTGCGGAATCGAGCCGCGGTGGGTGTGGAACTCGCCGCCCTCGGTAAGCAGCATCGTGTAGTGCCGCCCCTTGGCGTCCGTGAGCTGGACGCGTTCGCCAGCGGTGAAGGGGCCGGTTGTGGACACGCGGTCAAGCGTGCCAGCCGACTCGCCGCACCGGGTGCTTGGGGGTTGTCGGCACCCGGTTCTACGCTGCCGACATGACCGTCCAGCCGCAGACGTTGCCGCCGGTGGGAGCCGCAGCGGCGACGCCCCCGCCGACGGTGAGCCGCGCGCGCCCGGCTCTGTCGCCGTCGCGGGCGGCGGACTTCAAGCAGTGCCCGCTGCTGTACCGGTTCCGCGCGATCGATCGGCTGCCCGAGGCGCCGTCGACGGCACAGCTGCGCGGATCGGTGGTGCACGCCGCGTTACAGCAGCTCTACGGACTGCCCGCAGGGCAACGCAGTCCCGCGACGGCGGCGGCGCTGCTGGACTCCGCCTGGGAGCAGGCGCTCGCCGGGGCGCCGGACTTGGGCGGTGAATTCGACGCACAACAGCGAAGTCAGCTGCTCGACGAGGCCCGGGCGCTGCTCTGTGGGTATTACCGGCTCGAGGACCCGACCCGCTTCGACCCGCAGTGCTGCGAGGAGCGGGTCGAGGTGGAACTCGCCGACGGCACGCTGCTGCGCGGGTTCATCGACCGGATCGACGTCGCCGCCACGGGCGAGTTGCGGGTCGTCGACTACAAAACGGGCAAGGCGCCGCCGGCCGCCCGGGCCGCCGCCGAGTTCAAGGCCTTGTTTCAGATGAAGTTCTACGCGGTGGCGCTGCTGCGGTCGCGCGGGATCCAGCCGACCCGGCTGCGGCTGATCTATCTGGCGGACGGCCAGGTGCTGGACTACTCGCCCGAGCATGACGAGCTGTTCCGGTTCGAAAAGACGCTGATGGCGATCTGGCGCGCCATCCAAAACGCCGGTCGGACAGGCGATTTCCGCCCGAGCCAGTCGCGGCTGTGCAATTGGTGCCCGCACCAACAACACTGCCCGTTGTTCGGCGGCACGCCGCCGCCATACCCCGGATGGCCGGACTACTCGGTCACGCAGCACCCGTCGCAGGAAACCCAACCGGCGGCGTGATCGCCACTAATCGAGGGGGGACAACTCCTGCAGCACCGTCGGAATCAATTCGCTGACGGTGGGATGGATGTGCATGGTCCGCGCCAACGTGGTGTAGGGCGCCTTGGCCGACATCACGTCCAAGATGCCGTGAATGGCCTCGTCGCCGCCCACGCCGAGGATGGCGGCACCCAGTATTTCCTGGGTCTCGGCGTCCACCACCACCTTCATGAAGCCCTGTGTTTCACCCTTTTCCACCGCCCTACCGACTCGGGTCATCGGCCGCTTGCCAACCAGCGCCTTGCGGCCGGACGCGCGCACCTGGTCGACGGTCAGACCGGCGCGGCCCAGCGGCGGGTCGATGAACAGCGCGTAAGTGGGGACGCGGTCGCTGACCCGGCGCGGATCGTCATCGAGCAGGTTGGCGGCGACGATCTCGAAATCGTTGTACGAGGTGTGGGTGAACGCACCCTTGCCGTTGCAGTCACCGAGCGCCCAGATGTGGTCGACGGACGTCTTGAGCTGATCGTCGACCACGATGTAGCCGCGGCCGTCGGTCTCGACACCGGCCGCCTCGAGGTTCAGGTCATCGGTGTTGGGCCGTCGCCCGACGGCCAGGAGCAGGTGACTGCCGTGCACCGCGGCCGCGCCGCCACCGGGAGACAGTTCAAACCCTTTGCCTGTCTTCACTATCCGCACGTCCTCGGCGCCGGTGATGACGTCGATGCCTTCGCCCTCCAGGATGTCCCTGACGGCGGCGGAGACATCCTCGTCCTCGCGCGATGCCAGCCGCGGGCCCCTTTCGACGACGGTCACCCGCGCGCCGAATCGCCGGTACATCTGGGCGAATTCCAACGCGATGTAGCTGCCGCCGAGGACAACCAAATGCTCTGGCAACGCATCGATCTCGAGCATCGACACGTTTGTGAGGTATTCGATGTCGGCCAGCCCCGGGATCTCCGGCACCACGGCGCGCCCGCCGACGTTGAGAAAGATCCGGTCGGCGCGCAGCAGCTCGTCGCCGACTCGCAGCGTGTGCGCGTCCTCGAAGTGGGCATGGCCGCGATACACGGTGCACCCGTCCATGCCGTCCAGCCAGTCCTCGATGCCCTTACGGTCGCTGAGCATGATGTCGTCCTTGCGCGCCTTGACTTTCGCCATGTCCACCTCGACCGGCCCGGTGTTGACGCCGAAGTCGGCGCCGCGACGGGCGAGGTGGGCGGCGTACGCGCTGGCGACCAGGGTCTTGGTCGGGATGCATCCGGTGTTGACGCAGGTGCCGCCGAACAATTTGCGTTCCACCACGGCGACGCGCTGACCGGCCGCCGTCAGCCGACCCGCCAACGGCGGTCCCGCCTGACCGGCGCCGACGACGACCGCGTCGAATTCCGCTGTCACTTAACCGCTGTCAGCAGGTACTCGGTCAGCACGTGGCCCGTCACCGCGACGATGGCAAACCCACCGAGGATCGCGACGGCGTCCTCGAGCAACGCGATCGGCAGGTCCCGCCCGGCCACCGTCGCCAGCCGCTTGCGCGCCTGGTAGCCGCCGAGGGTGCCCAGGACCGCGCCGATGACACCTGCGCCGAGCGCGGTGAAGGTCCAGTGTGGCCAGGCGCCGAGCGCCGCGCCCGCCAGCGCGCCCATGACGATGCGGGCGCCGAAGACCGGTGGCACGGTGCGGGCCGGCGTCTTAGGCAGCTTGTCCATGACCAATTCGCCGACCGCGAGGATGGTGACGACGACGACCGTGATGATGTTGGCGAACCACGACGCCCAGGTGCCGTGCAGGTCGATCCAGCCGAGGAAAGCCGCCCAGGCGACGACGGCCGGCGCCGTCAGCGAGCGCAGTCCGGCAACCACACCGATGAGTAGAGCCAGCAGCAAAATGAGCGCGTGTGTCACGAGACCCTCCTAGAGGTTGAACAACCGGCGTCGATCGGGGGACGGCGCGCGCAGTCGCCCCGAGGCGGACGCTAACACAGCAACGACGTCGAGGAGGGCCTGGTTCAGGGCCTGGTTCAGAAGCGGCAGAATCTGATGTCTGACGCCAGGATGGCCTTGGCGCCGATCGCGGCCAATTCGTCCATGATTTCGTTGACGCCGCGTCGGGGCACCAACGCGCGGACGGCGACCCAATCGGCGTCCGCCAAGGGCGCGATGGTTGGTGACTCCAACCCGGGCGTGATCGACGTTGCCCGTTCGAGAACAGAGCGCGGGCAGTCGTAATCGAGCATCAGGTACTGCTGGCCGAAGACCACGCCCTGGATCCGGGCGACGAGTTGATTGCGCGCGGACTGCGCGTCCCCACCCGGGTCGGCGCGTTCGATGAGCACCGCCTCCGAGTCGCACAGTGGGTCGCCGAACGCCACCAAGTTGTGCAGGCTCAGCGTACGACCGGATCCCACCACGTCGGCGATGGCGTCGGCGACGCCGAGCTGCACCGAAATCTCGACCGCCCCGTCGAGCCGGATGACGGTCGCCTCGACGCCGCGTCCGGCGAGATCCTTGCGGACCAGGTTCGGGTAGGCCGTCGCGACCCGCTTCCCCGCCAAATCCGTTGGGGTCCAATCACGTCCGGCAGGGGCGGCATAGCGGAAGCTCGACGAGCCGAAGCCCAGCGCCAATCGCTCGATGACCGGCGCGTCGGAATCGAGCACCAGGTCGCGGCCCGTGATGCCGAAGTCGAGCTCGCCCGAACCGACATAAATGGCAATGTCTTTGGGCCGCAGAAAGAAGAACTCCACGCGGTTGACCGGGTCGATGACGGTGAGGTCCTTCGAATCGGTGCGACGCCGATAGCCGGCCTCCGCGAGGATCTCGCTGGCGGGCTCACTCAGCGTGCCCTTGTTGGGAACCGCGACGCGCAGCATGCTCACAGCTTTCGGTAGACGTCATCGAGGGACAGCCCGCGCGCGATCATCAGCACCTGGGTCCAGTACAGCAACTGGCTGATCTCGTCGGCCAGCGCCTCGTCGGATTCGTGTTCGGCGGCCAGCCACACCTCGCCGGCCTCCTCGAGGATCTTCTTCCCCAGGCCATGCACGCCGCCGTCGAGCGCGGCGACGGTGCCGCTGCCTGCGGGTCTGGTGCGGGCGCGCTCGCCCAACTCGGCGAACAGGTCCTCGAAGGTCTTCACGGCCAGCGATTGTGTCATGCGGCCGCCCGATGCGTCACGGCGGTTTCGCCGACAAGCCCGGTCACGTCGCCCATGCCGGCCGCTGAACGTCATGCACGGGTGCAGGGCCGGCGAAACCGTTCAGGCCCGCACCACCCCTTTCGCGCTGCGCTCGGTGCTGTGCAGGGAGTCGGTAGCCACCGCGCGTGTGGATTTGCGGGCTGGCGGGAACTGACGAGTATGCCCGACGCCGACACCGACGATGTGCTCACCGACGAAAGGAAGCACGCGCCCGACCCCGACGACCCGAGCAAGCCGGAATCGCCTGACGACCTGACCCAGGCCTCGTGGGTGTTCGTGCTGCGCAAGACGCTTCGGGAGTTCAAGAACGACCAGTGCACCGACCTGGCGGCCGCGCTCACCTACTACGCGGTGCTGTCGGTGTTCCCGGCGCTGCTGGTGCTGGTGTCGCTGCTCGGGGTCGTCGGCCAGGGCAGGCAAACGACCGACGCGCTGCTCAATGTGGCGGCGGGGGTCGCGCCCGCGTCCGCGCTCGACATGCTCCGCCAGCCCATCGACCACCTCGTCGAGAATCGTTCGGCCGGCCTCGCGCTGATCGCCAGTGCCCTCGCCGCGTTGTGGACGGCCTCTGGCTATGTCGGCGCCTTCGGCAGGGCGATGAACCGGGTGTACGACTTCGCGGAGGGTCGGCCGGTGTGGAAGCTGCGGCCGTTGCAACTGCTGCTGACGTTGGCGGCGTTGACGCTGGCCGCGGCGGTGGCCACGATGCTGGCGATCAGCGGCCCGGTGACCCACGCGGTCGCGGCCGCCCTGCGGATCGGCGGTGCGGCGCAGGCGGTGTGGACGGTGGCCAAGTGGCCGGTGATGCTGCTGTTCGTCGCGCTGGTCGTCGCCATCCTGTACTACGCAACACCCAACGTGCGGCAACCGAAATTCCGCTGGCTCAGCATCGGCGCGCTGGTCGCCATCGGCATCTGGGTGCTGGCCTCCGTCGGGTTCGGCTTCTACGTCAGCAATTTCGGCCATTACGACGGCACCTACGGCGCGCTGGCCGGTGTCATCGTGTTCCTGCTGTGGCTGTGGATCACCAACGTGGCCCTGCTTTTCGGCGCCGAGCTGGACGCCGAACTCGAACGCGGGCGCCAACTGCAGGCCGGGATCGCCGCCGAACGCGACCTGCAGCTGCCGCCGAAGGACACCCGCGTCGTCGAGAAGAACGAGGCGGCGGACAAGAAAGACATGCAACGCGGCCGCTGGCTGCGGCGCACCCGCGGCCGGCGCGGCTGAACGAGAACCGACACGGAACGGATGGCCAGACAACTGCGATGACAACACCCGATGGACAGCCGGGGCGGCAACGCCAGGAGATGATCTACCGCAACGGCGTTTACGGATCGGCGCCGGCGGTGCCGACCGACTTCGAGGCGCTGCAGCGCGCGGCGAAAGCCAAGATGTCGCCCCGGGCGTGGGCTTACGTGGCCGGCGGGGCGGGCGCGGGTGCGGGCATGACGAACAATCGCGCCGCGTTCGACCGCTGGGCCATCGTCCCGCGGATGCTGCGCGACTGTTCGCGGCGCGACCTTGGCGTGACCCTGTTCGGTCGCCGACTGCCCGCTCCGCTACTGGTGGCGCCGGTGGGGGCCGCCGGACTGGTGCATCCTCGCGCCGACGTCGAAATCGGCGCCGCCGCAGCCGCCGTCGGCGTGCCCTACATCTTTTCCAACCAGGGATCGGCCGCCATGGAGGACACCGCCGCCGAGATGGACCGGGTGGCCGCCGCGCGGGCGTCCGCGGCGCCGCGATGGTTTCAGCTGTATTGGTCGACCAACGATGCGGTGGTCGACAGCTTCGTGCGGCGCGCCCAGGCGATCGGCGCCGACGCGCTGGTGGTCACGGTGGACACCACGGTGCTCGGCTGGCGGCCGCAGGACCTCAACCTCGGGTCGCTGCCGTTCACGCAGGCGGTCGGCATCGCGCAATACACCTCGGACGCCACGTTCATGCAGTCGGTGCGCGACCGGGTGGCGGCGGCGCGGGCGGCCGGCGAACGGCCCGAGGTGCGAGTGACCCGCGCCGCCCTGCGGACGCTGGTGTCGTTGGCGCGCAACGTGCCCGGCGCCGCGCTGCGCAACCTGGTATCCCCCGTGCCGCGGGCCAGCGTCGAGACGTTCCTCGACACGTATTCACGGCCGACGCTGACGTGGGCGGACATCGCGTCGCTGCGCGAGCGCACGACGCTGCCGATCCTCGTCAAGGGATTGCTGCACCCGGATGACGCCCGCCAGGCGGTGGACATCGGGGTGGATGGCATCGTCGTCTCCAATCATGGTGGCCGCCAAGTCGATTCGGTGATCGGCGCCGCCGATGCCCTGGTGGACGTCAGCACCGCCGTCGCCGGCCGCATCCCGGTCATCTTCGATTCCGGGATCCGGTGCGGCGCCGACATCGTCAAGGCGCTCGCGCTGGGCGCGGACGCCGTCACGGTCGGCCGGCCCCACATCTACGGCCTGGCCATCGCGGGCCGCCGGGGCGTCCAAGACGTCTTGGAGAACCTCATCGCCGAACTCGACCTGATGCTCGCCCTCACCGGCGTCCGGTCGATCGGCGAGCTGGACACCGAGCTACTCCGCCGGATCGCGTAGCGAGCGGCTCAATCCTCCGGGTTGTAGCCGAGGTTGGGGGCGAGCCAGCGCTCGGCTTCCTGCAGCGTCCAGCCCTTGCGCTTGGCGTAGTCGGCGACCTGATCCTGGGCCAGTCGACCGACCACGAAGTACTGCGACTGGGGATGCGAGAAGTACCACCCGCTGACGGCGGCGCCGGGCCACATCGCCATCGACTCGGTCAGTTCGATGCCGGTGCGCTCGGTCACGTCCAGCAGCTCGAACAGCGTCACCTTCTCGGTGTGCTCCGGGCAGGCCGGATAACCCGGTGCCGGACGGATTCCGCGGTACTTCTCGTCGATGAGCGCGTCGTTGTCCAGCTGTTCGTCCGGCTCGAACCCCCAGAACTCCTTGCGGACCCGTTGGTGCATCCGTTCGGCGAAGGCCTCGGCGAGCCGGTCGGCCACCGACTCCAGCAGGATCGCGCTGTAGTCGTCGAGGGCTGCCTTGAACTCGGCGATCTTCTCCTGGCCGCCGAGACCGGCAGTGACGGCGAAGGCGCCCACGTAGTCGGCCAGACCGGTGTCTTTGGGGGCGACGAAGTCGCCCAGTGACCGGTTCGGGATGCCGTCCCGGTGCTCCCCCTGCTGGCGCAGGTTGTGCAGCGTGGTCAGGACCTCGGTGCGGGTGTCGTCGGTGTAGACCTCGATGTCGTCACCGACGGCGTTGGCCGGGAAGAATCCGATGACCCCGTTGGCGGTGAGCCATTTCTCCTTGATCGCGGTATCCAGCATCTGCTGGGCGTCGTCGTAGAGCTTGCGGGCCGCTTCCCCGGAGGCCGGGTTGTTGAGGATGTCGGGGAAGCGGCCCTTCATCTCCCAGGCGTTGAAGAACGGCTGCCAGTCGATGTATTCGCGCAGCTCGGCGAGGTCGTAGTCCTTGAATTCCCGCACGCCCAGGCCTTGCGCCGGTACCGGCGGCGTATAGCCGTCCCAGTCGACGGGCGTCCGGTTCGCGCGGGCCTTCTCCAGCGTCAGCAGCGGACGCTCGTTCTTCTGCGCGTGCCGTTCGCGCAGCGACGCGTAGTCCTTCTCGGTGGCCTCCAGCAGCGCCGGGCGCTGCTTGTCGTCGAGCAGCGCCGCCGCGACCGGCACCGAGCGAGACGCGTCCTTGACCCAGACGACGGGGCCGCTGCGCCGTGGCGCCACCTTGACGGCCGTGTGGGCGCGCGAGGTGGTCGCACCGCCGATGAGCAGCGGGATCTCGAGGCCTTCGCGTTCCATTTCGACGGCAAAGTTGACCATCTCGTCCAACGACGGTGTGATCAGCCCGGACAGCCCGATGATGTCGGCATCGTGTTCGGCCGCCGCGGCCAGAATCTTCTCGGCGGGCACCATGACACCGAGGTCGATCACCTCGAAGTTGTTGCACTGCAGGACGACTCCGACGATGTTCTTGCCGATGTCGTGGACGTCGCCCTTGACGGTCGCCATGATGATGGTGCCGTTGGTGTCCTTCGCCGCGGCCGTGCCGTTCTGCTCTTTCTCTTTCTCGATGAACGGCAGCAGGTATGCCACGGCCTTCTTCATCACCCGGGCCGACTTCACCACCTGCGGCAGGAACATCTTGCCCGAGCCGAACAGGTCGCCGACGACGTTCATACCGTCCATCAGCGGGCCCTCGATCACCTCGATCGGGCGACCACCGGCCTCGGCGATCTCGGCCCGCAGCTCCTCGGTGTCGGCGTCGACGTGGGCGTCGATGCCCTTGACCAAAGCGTGCGTAATCCGTTCGCGCACGGGAAGATTGCGCCACTCGGCGGTCGCCGGGCCCTCGCTTTGCTCGGACTTGTTGAACCGCTCGGCGATCTCCAGCAGCCGCTCGGCCGCGTCCTCGCGACGGTTCAGCACGACGTCCTCGATGCGCTCGCGCAGCTCGGGATCGATCGAGTCATACGGCACCAGCGCGCCAGCGTTGACGATTCCCATGTCCAGGCCGGCCTTGATGGCGTGGTACAGGAATACCGCGTGGATCGCCTCACGGACCGGGTTGTTGCCGCGGAACGAGAACGACACGTTCGAGATGCCGCCGGAGATGTGCACGCCCGGCAGGTTCTCCTTGATCCAGGCGCAGGCCTCGATGAAGTCGATCCCGTAGGTGGCGTGCTCCTCAATGCCGGTCGCCAAGGCGAAGCAGTTCGGGTCGAAGATGATGTCCTCGGGCGGGAAACCGACCTCTTCGGTCAGGATTCGGTAAGCGCGCCCGCAGATTTCCTTGCGGCGCTCCAGGTTGTCGGCCTGGCCCTGCTCGTCGAACGCCATCACGACGACGGCGGCGCCGTACTTGCGGCACAGCCGGGCCTCGCGGACGAACTTCTCCTCGCCCTCCTTCATGGAGATCGAGTTGACGATCGGCTTGCCCTGCACGTTCTTCAGGCCGGCCTCGATGACCTCCCACTTCGAGGAGTCGATCATCACCGGCACGCGGCTGATGTCGGGCTCGGCGGCGACCAGCTTGGTGAACCGGTCCATCGCGGCAACGCCGTCGATCATGCCCTCGTCCATGTTGATGTCGATGACCTGCGCACCGACCTCGACCTGCTGCAGTGCGACCGACAGCGCGCTGTCGTAGTCCTCGGCCTTGATCAGGTTGCGGAACCGCGCAGAGCCGGTGATGTTGGTGCGCTCACCGATGTTGACGAACAGCGAGTCGTCGGTGATGTTGAGCGGCTCCAGACCCGAGAGCCGGGTGGCCACCTCGAGCTGCGGCACCTCGCGAGGCGCCTTGCCCTCGACCACCTTGGCGATCTCGGCGATGTGCGGTGGCGCAGTCCCGCAGCAGCCGCCCACCAGGTTGACCAGCCCGGCCTCGGCGAAGTCGGCGATGTAGCTGGCCTGACGCTCGGGGGATTCGTCGTACTCGCCGAAGGCGTTGGGCAATCCCGCGTTCGGGTAACAGGAGACGAAGGTGTCCGCGATGCGGGACACCTCGGCGATGTAGGGCCGCATCTCCGGCGCGCCCAGCGCGCAGTTGAGGCCTACCGCAATGGGTTTCGCGTGCCGAATCGAATTCCAGAACGCCTCGGTGACCTGACCGGACAAGGTGCGCCCGGACGCGTCGGTGATGGTGCCGGAGATGATCACCGGCCAGCGGCGCCCGCGCTCCTCGAACAGGGTCTCGACGGCGAACACCGCCGCCTTGGCGTTGAGCGAGTCGAAGATCGTCTCGATGATGAGCAGGTCGGCGCCGCCGTCGACCAGGCCGTTGGCGGCCTCGAGGTAGGCCGCGACCAGTTGGTCGTAGGAGACGTTGCGCGCCCCGGGGTCGTTGACGTCGGGCGAGATCGACGCGGTCCGCGTCGTCGGGCCGATCGCACCGGCCACATAGCGCGGCTTGTCCGGGGTGCTGTACTCGTCGGCGGCCGCCCGGGCCAGCGCGGCACCGGCATAGTTCAACTCGTACGCCAGATCCGCCATGTCGTAGTCGGACAGTGAGATGGCATTCGCGTTGAACGTGTTCGTTTCGAGGATGTCGGCGCCCGCGTCGAGGTATTCGCGGTGAATGCCCTCGATGATCTGCGGCTGCGTCAGGTTGAGCAGGTCATTGTTGCCCTGCAGGGCGGTCGGCCACTCGGTGAATCGGTCGCCGCGGTAGCCGGCCTCGTCCGGGCGGTCCCGCTGAATCGCCGTGCCCATCGCGCCGTCGATCACCATGATCCGCCGGCTCAACGCGGCGGTCAGCTCGTCGGTGCAGTCGGGGCGGATGTTCGGCTCGGGGCTGAACTTCGGCTCAGAGGAGGTCACGCGCAATCCTTCCATTACGGAAGGCGTCCTTGACTCTGCCGAGCGTGGCGGCGATCGGAAGGGGCGAACCCCCCCGACAACCGTTGCAACGCCTCTCGACGGTGAAAAGTCTACGTCGTCGGCCGCAGTCTGGACGCCCAGCTCTACGCGATCCGCGTGAAGTTCGCCGAACCCGGGCGCACCCGCCCGCGGATCTTGTCGCCACTGTCGTAGTTACCAAGGTTAACCAATTTGCTGTCGCGGGTATTTCGCCTCGGCCGGTCGCCGGAGCTCACCCGTGCGGGCGGTCGCAGCCGCGGTGTCGCGGTGAGGTCCGCCGCCAACGATCACCCCATAAGAATAGTGCTTCTATGCAAAGTGCCCGGTGAACCGGCCGTCGGCCCAAAGATCGCCGCCACCGAGCCCCAAAGAATGGGGCCCCAGGCCGTACGCTGATTCTGTGACCCCGCCCGACGGCCCCCCTTTCGGCCTCCCCAGTGGTCAGGCCGCACTGCCCGAACTGCACCACACCATCGTGGTGGCCGCATTCGAGGGTTGGAACGACGCCGGTGACGCGGCGAGCGACGCGCTGGAACACCTCGAGGCCATCTGGGAAGCGGACCCGATCCTGGAGATCGACGACGAGGCGTACTACGACTACCAGGTCAATCGCCCGGTCATCCGGCAGGTCGACGGGGTGACCCGCGAGTTGGTGTGGCCGGCGATGCGCATTTCGCACTGCCGACCGCCCGGCAGCGACCGTGACGTAGTGCTTATGCACGGGGTGGAGCCCAACATGCGGTGGCGGACCTTCTGCGCCGAACTGGTGGCCATCGCCGACAAGCTCAACGTCGACACGGTGGTGATCCTGGGTGCCCTGCTGGCCGATACCCCGCACACCCGGCCCGTGCCGGTGTCGGGCGCGGCTTACTCCCCCGAGTCCGCGAAACGATTCGGGTTGGAGGAGAGCCGCTACGAAGGCCCGACCGGCATCGCCGGGGTGTTCCAAGACGCCTGCGTGGCCGCCGGTATCCCGGCGGTGACGTTCTGGGCGGCGGTGCCGCACTACGTGTCGCAGCCGCCGAACCCGAAGGCGACCGTCGCCCTGCTGCGCCGCGTCGAAGACGTCCTCGACATCGAGGTGCCGCTGGCGGACCTGCCCACCGACGCCGAGGAGTGGGAGCAGGCGGTCACCGAGATGGCCGCCGAGGACGAGGACCTGGCCGAGTACGTACTGTCGCTCGAGCAACGCGGCGACGCCGAAGTCGACATGAACGAAGCGCTGGGCAAGATCGACGGCGACGCGCTCGCCGCGGAGTTCGAGCGTTACCTGCGCCGCCGGCGCCCCGGGTTCGGGCGCTAGGCCGTCCGGCGCGCCGTGGGGCAAACTTGCCGCCGGCCGGTGAAGTAGGAGAGCATCGCTTCCCGACCGGCCGGGGGGCGTCCGTTCGTTGCACGCAGCTCAGGCGAACCATTCCCCCACACCGGCCGCATGTGAAACCCGACCACGATGGGACGATTCATGGCCGCGTTGCCTGACGAGGGCGCCCCGAAGCGGGCCTCCGACGCCTTCGGCGAAGAGGCGGGCTATCACAAGGGGCTCAAACCCCGCCAGGTGCAGATGATCGGCATCGGCGGCGCGATCGGATCCGGGCTGTTCCTCGGGGCGGGTGGCCGGCTGGCCAAGGCCGGCCCCGGCATGTTCCTGGTCTACGCCGTCTGCGGCATCTTCGTGTTCCTGATCCTGCGGGCGCTGGGCGAATTGGTGTTGCACCGACCGTCGTCGGGCTCGTTCGTGTCCTACGCGCGCGAGATGTTCGGCGAGAAGGCCGCCTACGCCGTGGGCTGGATGTACTTCCTGGGTTGGTCGATGACCTCGATCGTGGACACCACCGCGATCGCGACGTATCTGCGCCGATGGAGCACCTTCGCCGCGGTGCCGCAATGGGCCCTGGCGCTCATCGCCCTCATCGTGGTGCTGTCGATGAACCTCATCTCGGTGGAGTGGTTCGGCGAGCTGGAATTCTGGGCCGCGCTGGTCAAGGTGTTCGCCCTGGTGGCTTTCCTGGTCGTGGGCCTGGTGTTCCTCGGCGGCCGCTACCACATCGACGGCCAACCCACCGGGGTGAGTGTGTGGACCCACCACGGCGGGCTGTTCCCCGCCGGGCTGATCCCGATGCTGCTCACCACCTCTGGGGTGATCTTCGCTTATGCCGCAGTCGAATTGGTGGGCACTGCCGCCGGGGAGACCGCCGAGCCGGAGAAGATCATGCCGCGCGCGATCAATTCGGTGGTGGCGCGCATCGCGGTCTTCTACGTCGGCTCGATCGCGCTGTTGGCGGTGCTGCTGCCGTACACGGCCTACAAGGCCACGGAAAGCCCGTTCGTCACGTTCTTCTCCAAGATCGGGTTCCACGGCGCCGGGGACGTCATGAACGTCGTGGTGCTGACCGCGGCGCTGTCGAGCCTGAACGCGGGGTTGTATTCGACCGGCCGGGTCATGCATTCGATGGCCTCCAGTGGCAGCGGCCCGCGATTCGCCACGCGGATGTCGAAGAACGGCGTGCCCTACGTCGGGATCGCGATGGCGGCCGTCATCTGCCTGTTCGGGATCGCGCTGAACGCCGTGAAGCCCGGGGAGGCGTTCGAGATCGTGCTGAACATGGTGGCGCCCGGCATCCTGGCGTGCTGGTCGACGATCGTGCTCTGCCAGCTCAGGTTCTACCGCCGGGCCCAGGCGGGCCTGGTGGAACGGCCGCAGTTCCGCATGCCGTGGGCGCCGTATTCGGGCTACCTCACGCTGGCTTTCCTGGCCGCGGTGCTGGTGCTCATGATGTTCGACAAGCAGACCGGCACCTGGACCATCGCCGCGCTGGTGTTCGTCACTCCGGCGCTGGTCGCCGGCTGGTTCCTGGTGCGCAGACGCGTGGCGGCGGTCGCGTCCGGACTCACCGCCGAAGCCGATTAGGCCTTGCCCAGCCCCTGGTTGTACGCGCTGGTGGAGCGGCCGAGCGCGACGACCTGCGCGTCCAGCTGCGGCAGCAACTCCGCGGTCGGCTTGTGCAGCGGAACCTCGCCGATCGGGGTGGACAGCACCGGCTTGACCCAGCGGAACAGCGCCACCCAGCGCGGGCAGTAGACCCGGGTGCGGCGGCCCTCGATGCCCTTGACGAACGCGGCGGCGCACTTGTCGACCGTCGTCGTCTTGTTCAGTGGCCACGGGAAGCTCGCCAGCAGCTGACCGAACGCGGGCAGGTCGGTCTGCGAGTCGCGGACCAGGGCGGTGTTGATCCACGACATGTGCGCGGAGCCGACCTTGACGCCGCGGTGGGCCACCTCCAGGCGCAGCGCGTTGGCCAGGATTTCGACGCCGGCCTTCGACGCGTTGTACGGCGCGAGGCCGGGGCAGGCGGCGTAGGCCGCCAGCGACGAGACGATCAGCACGTAACCGCGCCGTTCGATCACCGCGGGCAAGGTGGCGCGCACGGTGTGGAAGACGCCGGACACGTTGATGTCGAGCACCCGTTTGAACGCGTCGGGGTCGACCTGCTGCACCGAGCCGTAGCTGGCGATGCCGGCGTTGGCCACCACCACGTCGATGCCGCCGAAGCGCTCGACGGCGCGCGCCGCGGCCGCCTCCATGGCGGGCAGGTCCCGGACGTCGGCCACCGCGGTCAGCACCCGGTCTTCGCCGAGTTCGGCGGCGATCGCCGTCAACTCGCCGTCGTTGAGGTCGGTGAGCACCACCTTGGCGCCCTTGGCGCACAGCCGACGGGCGGTCTCGGCGCCGATGCCGCGGGCACCTCCGGTGATGAAGACGACTTGGTCCTGCAGCGATGTCATGGCGGAGAACGTACCGCAGTCCGGCGGCCGCGGGGCGGGCTGACCTGGTGACGAATGCGGTGCGCGAGCCGCGCACCGACTGGTACGTTCCCCCCGTGACCGGCAAACCCCGCGTGTCGACCGGCTGACCCCTTGGCGGCGCGGCATCCGGCGTTCGGGCGCGCGGTCCTCCTCGGATACGGCGGGGTCGGGCGGCTCCTGCGGGCCCTGGTCGGCGAGCATGTCGAGTCGCTCACCGTCGTCGACGCGCAGCCGGCTCGCGACGACGCCCCGCACGTTCACCTGGTGGCCGACGTCACCGCGCCCATCGACAAACAGTTGGCGCGGGCACTGAACGCCGCCGAGCTGATCATGTGCGCGCTGCCCGAGGACGCCCTGGTCGCGGCGCTGCCGGGTGTGATCGCCGCCGCGTCGCCGCGGGCGGTGCTCGTCGACACCGCCTCGGTCAAGTCCCCCCTGCCGCCGCTGTGGGACGCCGATGGTCCGGCGGTGCTGAGTATCAACCCGATGTTCGCGCCGTCGCTGTCGCCGACGGGCCGCTCGGTGCTCGCCGTCGCCGCCGGTCGGTCCGGCCGACAGCAGGACTTCGTGGAAGTGTTGCGACACAACGACATGGTGGTCACGCTGCTCGACAGCGCCGACGAGCACGACCGGCTGGTCGCGGTCACCCAGGCCGCGGTGCACGCCGCGACGCTGGCCTACGGCCTGACGCTCGCGGGCGCCGGCTTCGCGGGCGAGGAGGTCGCCCGGCTCGCCCCGCCGCCGTGCCGCCAGCAGTTGATGCTGCTCGCCCGCATGGTCGGTCAGCCAGCCGAGGTGTACGAGGACATCCAGCGGTCGAACCCACACGCGGCCGCCATGCGGGCCGAAGTGGTGGCCAACCTCTCCCACATCGGTCACCTGGCGTCCGAGAAGCGCCTCGGCACCGCGATCACCGACATCGCCAATTGGCTTGGCGCCGCCCGAGTTCCGTTGGCCGAGCTGTGTCAAGACGTGTTCGACAACCTCACCCGAACGAACGTCGCGCCCGGGCGGTAACGATAAGCCAAGCGACACAACGGATTCATCCGCGTCGCGGCTACGCCACCGGTCGTATCCAACTACTCTAACGATCCGGCCCGTACCCCTACGAATACCTCATCTCCGGGGTAATGACACGGTCTGCCATCGCATGTGGGATGCGTGGCCAGTGTGCGTGCTTTACTCGGCACGTCCGCCGGCCGACGGCCGGCCCAGCGGCTGACATGGCGCCCGTGCAGTGAGTGGTGAAGTGGCGGTGAAGGGATTGCTCCCAGTCTTACGGCGGTTGTGGATTCCGTTGGCGTTGCTCGTGCTCTTCTGCCTCGCCGGCCTGACCGTGTCGCGGTTGCACGGCGTCTTCGGCGCCGACGAACTCCCGTCGTACGCCGAAGCGATCGGCGCCGAAACCACGCCCGGCGACCCGAAGCACCTGACCTACGAGGTGTTCGGCGTTCCCGGCGCGGCGGCGGACATCTCCTTTTTCGACATGAACGGCGACCCGCAGCTCGTACACGCCCGCCTGCCCTGGTTCTACGGGTTCACGGCCACGGCCGTACCGGTCGGAAGCGTCGTGGCCCAGGGCGACGACGGCACCATCGGGTGCCGCATCGTCGTCGACGGAACCATCAAGACGGAGAAGATCATGGATGAGCCGAGCGCGTTCACCTTCTGCCTGCTGAAAGCGTCATGAGCGGGGCTCGCACCGACGGCGAGCGCCGCACGCCGTCAGCCGTCGCGAGGTGGATCCATCGCTGCGCGGTGCCGATCGTCGTGGCGTGGCTGGCCGTCATCGCTGCGCTCACCATCGGCGTCCCGCCGCTGGAACGGGTCGAGCAGGAGCACGCCGTGTCGTTGACGCCTGAGGACGCCCCGGCGGTCAAGGCGATGAAGCGGATGGGCAACGACTTCAAGGAGTCGACGTCCGACAGCGTGGCGCTGATCGTCATCGAAGGTGAGCAGCCCCTGGAGGCGGTCGCGCACCAATACTACGAGCGCCTCCTGGGCAAGCTGCGCAACGACTCTCGCCACGTCCAGCACATCCAAGACTTCTGGAGCGATCCCCTGACCGCCGGCGCGGCGCAGAGCGCCGACGGCAAGGCCGCCTACGTGCAACTGAACCTGGCCGGCAACGTCGGCCAGGCCCTGGCCAACGAATCGGCCGAGGCCGTTCGCGGCATCGTGGAGCGGACGCCGCCGCCCCCGCGGGTCCGGGCGTATGTCACCGGCCCGGCGGCGCTCACCGCCGACATGTACCGCAGCGGCGACCGGACCGTCGCCGCCATCACCGCGGTGGCCGTCGCGACGATTTTCGTGATGCTGCTCTTGGTCTACCGCTCGCTGGCGACCGTGATCCTGTTGCTGCTCATGGTGGGCCTGGAGTTACTGGTGGCGCGGGGCGTCGTCGCGTTCCTCGGCTCTCACGGCCTGGTGGGGCTCACCACCTACGCCGTCAATCTCCTGGTCTCCCTGGGCATCGCGGCCGGCACCGATTATGGGATCTTCTTCATCGGGCGGTACCAGGAGGCGCGGCAGGCGGGCGAGGACCGCGAGACCGCGTTCTACACCACCTACCGCGGGGTCGCGCACGTCGTGTTGGCGTCCGGGTTGACAATCGCCGGCGCGGTCTTCTGCCTGAGCTTCACGCGACTGCCCGTGTTCCGACCGCTGGGCGCGCCCTGCGCGGTGGGCATGCTGGCCGCCATCGCGGTGGCGCTGACCCTGGTGCCGGCGGTGATCGTCGTGGGCGGCCGATTCGGGCTGTTCGACCCGCGTCGGGCACTCTCCAACCGAAGGTGGCGTCGACTCGGCACGGCCGTGGTCCGTTGGCCCGCACCCATTTTGGCGGCCACGTGCGCGGGCGCCCTCATCGGGTTGCTGGCGCTGCCCGGCTTCAAGATCAACCTCAACGACCGCGATTCCATACCGGCGGACTTCCCGGCCAATCAGGGCTACCAGGCCGCCGCGCGGCACTTCCCCGAGTCGCGAATGGAGCCCGAGATCCTGCTGATCGAAGCCGATCAGGACATGCGTAACCCGGCGGATTTCCTGGTCTTGAACAAGGTGGCCAAGGCGATCTTCGCCATCCCCGGCATCGCGAGGGTGCAGGCGATCACCCGTCCCGAGGGCACCCCGATCGAACACACGTCCCTGGCGTTTCTGATGAGCATGCAAAACGCCGGGCAGGTGCAGAACATGCAGTTGCAACGGGCCCGCATGGAGGGTTTGCGCAAGCAGGCCGACAACATCGACGCGACGATCGCCACGATGACAACCATGTACGACGTGATGCGCCAATTGCAGACCACCACCCACAGCATCGTCGGCAAGACCACGGACCTCGCCGGGGTTACGGACCGGCTACGCGACAACATCGCCGACTTCGATGACTTCTGGAGACCCATTCGCAGCTACTTCTATTGGGAGAAGCACTGTTACGACATCCCCATCTGCTGGTCGTTCAGGTCCCTGTTCGACGCGATGGACGGCGTCGACCAGGTCGACGAGAAATTCCATTCCCTGGTCGACGACCTCGGCAAGATCGACGTGTTGTTGCCGCAACTCCTCGCCCAATTCCCGATACTCATCGAGACCATGACCAGCATGCGCGACACCATGCAAGCCATGTACAGCACCATGTCCGGCTTTTTCTCGCAGATCGACGCGGCCGGCTCGGACGCCACCGCGATGGGTAAGGCCTTCGATGCGGCCCGCAATGACGAGTCCTTCTACCTCCCACCGGACGTCTTCGCGAACAGAGACTTTCAGCGGGCCGAGAGCATGTTCTTGTCCCCGGACGGCACGGCGGTGCGGTTCGTCATCTCGCACCGGGGTGACCCGTTGACGCCCGAGGGCCTGGCGCACGTCGCCGCGATTCGGACCGCCGCGCAGGAGGCGCTCAAGGGAACCCCGTTGGAGTACTCGAGGATCCACATCACCGGTGCCGCCGCGACGGTCAAGGACCTTTGGGATCGGTCACAGTACGACCTGCTGACCGCGGCAGTCTCCGCCATCTGCCTCATCTTCGCCATCATGCTGGTCGTCACGCGCAGCCTCATCGCGGCGCTGACGATCGTGGGCACCGTGACCCTGTCGTTGGGCGCGTCGCTCGGGCTGTCGGTACTCGTTTGGCAGTACCTGCTCGGGATCCAATTGCATTGGGAAGTGTTGGCGATGGCGATCATCGTCTTGCTGGCCGTCGGGTCCGACTACAACCTGCTGCTGGTGTCCCGATTGAAGGAGGAGATCGGCGCCGGCATCAAGACAGGGATGATCCGGGCCATGGGCGGAACCGGGAAAGTCGTGACGTCCGCGGGCCTCGTGTTCGCCTGCACGATGGGCTCGATGGTGGTCAGTGACCTGCGGATCATCGGTCAAGCGGGCACCACCATCGGCTTGGGCCTACTGTTCGACACGCTGGTGGTGCGGGCGTTCATGACGCCGTCGCTCGCCGCGCTGCTCGGGCGCTGGTTCTGGTGGCCGCTCAATGTGCGCCCGCGTCCGGCGAGTTCGATGCTTCGGCCTTATGGGCCGCGCCCGCTGGTGCGCTCGCTGGTGCTGACACCGGCCACACCGGGCAACGGACACCAGGCCGAGCCGCACAACGGGCGGCGCAAGATCATGCAGCCCTCGGGCTGACACGGCGCGCGGCAGCCCCGTCGTGCGCGGGCCGGCTCACCGCCTCGACGAGCGGTTGAACCGGTTGGCGACGAGCATCCCCGTCGGATTCCCCACGTGGGGCGACGAGGCGCTGGGCGATCGGGTGAACGGCCCCCACGGCCAAGGCGGCGCCGTGTCGGGAATGGCCGCGCCGGTGCCGGCCGCCCGGAGGAGAAACCGTTGGTGGACCAGGGCGAGCACGAATTGGGCTTGCAGGTAACCCATCGACGCACCGAAACAGCGATGCGGTCCCGCGCTGAAGGGAACGAAGGCCAAATTGGGCCGTGCCGCCACGATCTCTTTGTCGTAGAACCGCATCGGGTCATAGGCGTCGGGGTTGGGGCCCCACCATCGGGGGTCGCGGTGCAGTACGTGTACCGGGATTCCCACCACGTTGCCCCGCCGGATCCTAAACCCGCCCACGATGTCGTCGGCCATCGCGAAGCGTGGCGTGAACGGATGGGCCTGCAATCGCTGGCCCTCGTCGAAACACGCTTTCGTCCAACGCAACTGGTCCAGATCTTCGAGTGTCGGTGCAGCGCCATCGAGGGCGTCGACTTCGTCGCACAACCGCTGTCGGGCGTCCGGATTGCGGTCGAGGAACCAGAACGTCCATGACAACGCGGCGACGGTGTTCTCGTAACCGCCGCCCACCAGCATGATCATCTCGGTGATGGCGTCGCGCCGGCTGATCGGCGTTCCGTCCTGGTAGCGCGCGTCGAGGATCACCTGCATCATGTCGTCGGACGGCCGACCCTCGGCGAGTCGCCGCTCGATCTGGGCGTTCACCCATTTCCGCACCCGTCGCCACGCCTGCACGCCATTGTCAGCGCCGGGTAGCACCCGTGGCGGCGGGCCGAGGAAGAGCGGTGCGGCAACACTGAAGAACACGACGCGGATATCGGCTTCGAGCTGCCGCAACTCGTCCTCGGGCAGTGTGCGCGAGAACATCGCTCGGACGAAGGCGGGAGCGAGCAGGCCGACAAGTTCCTCCTGCAGGTCGACGGGGGCTCCGCTGTGCGCGAACCGATCCCATGCGTTGAGCCGAGTGGACACTTCTTCGGCAACGATGACGGCGATGCGGGCGAGTTGCTGCCGGCTCATCATCGGCGTCAACAGCTTGCGGCGTTGCCGAAACTCCTCGCCCTCCAGCATGTTCATCGACGTGCCCAGCACCCGCCGGAGCCAACTGACGGGACCGAACATGCTGTACTCGCCATCTCGTTGAGTCATGACGTGGCGTACGTGGTCCGGGTGATTGACGATGACCACGTCGTAGGACGGCAGTGGCAGGCGGTAGACGTCACCGTACATGTCGGCCAGGCGTTGCAAGTAGCCGTACGGATCGGCGCGGTACTCGCGGAGCACGCCCGTGAACGGTCGGCCGCGGGGTCCGGGCGGACGGGGCACCGGGATGCGCCCCCTGGCGCGCACGGCGTCGCGCGCGTATCCCACCGGGTTACGGGTGAGCCAGAACGGGTCGTCTGTCGCCCTCACGAGCCGGGCCTGCTCACAGCCGACCCATCGCCGAATCGGCCACGCGGAACACCTCTTCCGCGTCGTAGAGGTCGCGGGCGAAGGTCACGTTGGCCAGGAAGCGGCCGTTCAACCGGCCAATGGTGAAGAAGACGGTCTGCGTCTTGGTGGTGCCGGTGCCCGATTCGATGCGTTCACAGATCGCCGGGAGCTTGATGTCGCCGACGTTCGACACTGCGCAGGTGATGTTGCGGAACGGCCCGCGGCGGCTGACCGGAATGGTCGCCGAACGCGCCAGCCTTCGGAGCAGCTTCTGCTCGTTGCCGGCCAACGCGCCGAGAACCCACGGCAGCCAGTAGTCGACGCCGTACCGAAACCATCGGAACTGCCGGGCGATCTGCGGCTGCAGGGGCGCGCCGCGCCGCAGCTGCACGGCCAGGCCGCCGGTGTAATTGCCGGGCACGGTGCGCGGTGATTCCGGGGAGTACCGGGCGAGGTCCGTCGGAATCGCGATGGAGACGCGGGTCTTGGCGGGTTGTGCCGACAGCATCGCTTCCGCCACGGCCAGACAGACGTATTGGTGGACCGACATCTCCAGGAAGCGGGCGCGGGCGATGATTCGGCTGGTTTCCAGGACCGAGAACGAGTACATCCGCGACGCGTAGCCCTGATCGTGCGGGACGGGTGTCCGGCCGTGCGTGAGGTCGACGGTCGTGCGGCCCTGTCGCACGCCCGCTTGGGTGAGGAACCGGAGCAGATACGGCGGCAGCAGGAACAGGCCGACGCGCGGTGCCTTGCAGTCGATTCGGTCCACGAGCGGGGTGGGTGGCACCCTTTCGCCACCGACGATGGCCAGCCATTGGTCGATCCATTGCAGCGCCCCGCGACCGTTGGTCAGGACATGGCTGATCTGGAAGCAGACGTCCTTATCCCCCATCTGTGAGATACGCACGGGCAGTTCGGGTGTCATGGCGTGGGCGGGTGAGAGAAGGTCCTCCAGCGTCAGAACTTGCGTGAAGCGCCGACGCTGTCGTTCGAGGGCGGCGTCCAGCTCGGTCGCCGCTATCGGCGTCCACGAGAAGGACTTGCCGGTGGGCTTGAGAACCAGCTGCAGAGCGGGATTGTCGCGCAACACCGATTCGTAAGCGGCCCATAATTGGTTGGGCTCATAACCATCGCGGAATTTCATGACGAATGCCATATCGTCGCCGCGCAGCACGGGCTCCAGCGCCCGAATGGTCAGACTGGCAACCCGGCCTACGTCCACTGGGGTCTCCTCACTCGGTTCGGCGTTGCGTCCCGGAGTTGCCGTCGTGCACCGCATGGGCGGACGTCACAGCATTCCGATGAGCTGCAAGTTGGTGATGTACTTGGTGATGACCTCGGCCGTGACCGTCGGAACGTCCGCGTTGGGGCCGACTTTCGCGCTCCGGACCGCGGCGTGGAATTGCGCGGCCTTGGCCACCGCGGTGCCGACCGGCAATTCGGGGCGTTCGTAGTCCGGAACATATTGCAGCAGCGGCAAAATGGTGTATTCGCGTCGCTGTTCAGGCAGCGCTCGCAGGGCGGCCCGCATCCGGCGTAACCATTCGCCGTTATCGTGGATCCGCTCGATCGGATGCCCGGCCTCGATCAGCCAGTCGACGTAGTCGTCGAGGCCGACGCCGTCCTCGGGAGAGCCGAGGACGTTGTAGGTCCGCACCCCGGTCCGCGCTTGACCACCCAGCGTGGTGATGGCCTCGGCGACGAAATCGACGGGCAGCGCATCGAAGTGGACCTTTTGGCGTCGACCCTGGGCGTCGCGTTCGTAGAACGAGTAGGGAGCCAGGCCCGTGCTGGCCACGGAGAAGATCAGCCGGGTGAACAGATCGGGCAGGTTGAGGTGGCCCTGGTATTCGGTGTGCGTCAGGATGGCCGCGCAGCGGAAGATCGCCACCGGCAACCCACACCGATCGTTGGCTTCGCGCAGCAGCACCTCGGCAGCCCACTTGCTGTTGTTGTAGCCGTTGGCGAGGCTGTCGTCGATCTTGCGGGTCGGGTTCGCGACGCGGATGTCGGCGTCCTCTTCGAGCACGGGCGGATCGGCGGACAACACGTGGCCCATCGTGGACACGTATGTGATGGGCTTGACCGTGGTGGTCAGTGCCAGACGGATCAGCTCCGCGGTGCCAACAACGTTGGGGCGGAACAGTTCGCTGTACGGCAGGGCGTGGCTGACCAGGGCCGCGCAGTCGACGATCAGGTCGACGGTGGCGGCCATCCGCTGCCAGGTTCGGTGGCTCAGGCCAAGCCCGCTGTCGGCTTTGTCACCCGCTATCACCTCCAGGTGGTCGGCCGCCAGTTCGCGGTAGCGCGCCGCCAGCTGCGGGTCGCCCGCGCCGAGCGTGTCGTCGAGGCGGCGCCGCGCCTGCGCGGCGTCGGCGCCCCGGACCAGGCAGACGAGGGTGCCGTCGACGGCGGCGAGCCGCTCCAGCCACTCCATCGCCAGGAAGCGGCCGAGGAAGCCGGTGGCGCCTGTCAGGAGGACGGTGCGCACACACGGATCCGCCAGGGGCAGCGTGCTTGCGGTCGCCAGCGTCTCGGCGTCGACGAACTGGTCGATCCTCAAGTCCGCGGCGTGCAGTTCACCGCCGTGACGGGCCTCGGCGCCGAGCTCGGCCACCTCCGCCAGGCGGCCCACCGTTCGGCACTCGAACACCTCGCGCACCGAGACGCTTACCTCCCGCGCCGCGCACGCGGAGACCAGCTGGATCGAGGCGATGCTGTCACCACCCAGGGCGAAGAAATCGTCGTCGAGCCCGACGGCGTCCCTGTTCAGCAGTTCGGCGAATGCCTCGGCGACGATTTTCTCGGTGTCGGTTTGGGGTGCGCGGTACTTCGCGGCGGTGAAGACGGGCTCCGGCAACGCTTTCCGGTCGACCTTGCCCGATGAGGTGAGCGGGAGCCGGTCCAGCACCACGATGCGGGTGGGCACCAGGTAGTCCGGCAGCCGCGTGGCCAGCGTGTCGCGCACCGCGTCGGCGTCCGGCGGGGCTGCGCCGCTGACATACCCGACGAGGTGGTCGGCGCCCCCGAGCCGGTGGACGGCGGCGGCGGCCGCGTTCACCGAAGGGCAAGCCAGCAGCGCGTTCTCGATCTCACCGAGTTCGACCCGCTGGCCGCGTAGTTTGACCTGAAAATCCGCGCGGCCCAGGTATTGCAGGTTTCTGGCGTTTGTCCAGCGCACCAGATCTCCGGTGCGGTACATCCGCGCCCCCGGCTCGCCGAACGGGTTGGGCACGAAGCGCTCGGCGGTGAGATTCGGCCGGCCGAGGTATCCGTGCGCCAAAGCCGGTCCCGCCAAGTACAACTCACCGGCCACCCCCACGGGCACCGGGTTGAGCCGACCGTCGAGCACCAGCGCGCACACCCCCGGGTTCGGGGCGCCGATCGTGATCGGCTCGCCCGGCGTCAACGGCGGACTGCACGTCGCCCAGATGGTGCTCTCCGCGGGGCCATAGGCGTTGAGCAGGCGCCGCCCCGGCGCCCACGCGGCCACCAACTCCGCGGGACAGGCCTCACCGGCCGTCATCACGGTATCCAGCGTCCCGAGCAGGTCGCGGTCCAGCGAGGCCAACACCGTGGGCGTCAACACCGCCGCGTTGACCCCCCGCTCGGCGATCAACTCCGTCAACGCCCGTCCGGCGTACGCGTGCGCCGGAGCCACCACCAGCGCCGACCGGGACTCCACTGCCGACAGCAGTTCGAAGATCGAGGCGTCAAAGGTGGGCGCGGCCACCATCAACATCCGCGACCGCCGGGCAACGCCATAGACCTGCCGCTGCGCCGACGCCACGCCGAGCAGCCCGGCGTGGCTGACGGCAACGCCTTTCGGCACCCCGGTCGACCCCGACGTGAAGATCAGGTACGCGGTGTTGTCCGCCCGCAGACGATCCGTAAGTGGCTCCGCCGAAACCTTGGTGAGGTCCAGACGATCCATGCGCAGCACCGGCCGCCGTCCGGCCCCGCCCACGGCGCCGCCCCCACACGCCAGCACGCAGGCGGCGTCGACGGCGTCGAGCACCTGCCCGACGCGCGCGGCGGGATGGGTGGTGTTCACGGGCACGTAGATGCCGCCGGCCTTGAGCACCGCCCACCACGCCACCACCAGCTCGACGCACCGGTCCAGCGCCACCGCCACCGCGCGTTCGGGCCCGACGCCACGCTCGATCAACAGGCGAGCCACCCGCGACGACCACGCGTCCAGCTCGCCGTAGGAGACCACCCGCGCCCCGTCGACGACGGCCACCGCCGCCGGGTCGGCCGCCACCGTCGCCGTCAACAGCTCCGTGGCCACCCCTATGGGCACCGGCACGTCGGCCCCCGACCACTGCGACAACACAAGGGCGCGTTCGTGCTTGTCCAGCAGCGAGACGTCAGCGACGGTCACCGCGGGATCGGTGGCAACGGCCTCGACGACTCGACCGAACCAGGTGAGGAGCCGGTCGATGGTGGAGCGGTCGAACAGCTCGGCGGCGTAGGACAACACGCCGGCGAGCATCGGGGCCGCCGAATCCTGGGTGCGTACCTCCGCCAGATCGAAGTCCAGGTCGAATTTGACCGGCCGCCGGAACACGCTCAGCTGCTCGACACGGACCCCCTCGAACGCCACCGCCTGGGGGGGCTCGTCGTTCTGAAACGCCAGGCATACCTGAAACAGGGGGTGATGCGCCATCGAGCGCGTCGGGTTGAGCTGGTCGACCAGGCGCTCGAAGGGCACCTCCTGGTTGCTGTAGGCGTCCAGGGCCTTGCGTCGCACCTGCTCGAGCACGTCGTGAAACCGGTGCTCGGGCTTGACCTGGACCCGCAACACCCAGGTGTTGACGAAGAACCCGACCAGGTCGTCCAGCGCCTCGTCCAGCCGCCCCGCAATCGGAGAGCCCAACACGACGTCCTCGCCGGCGCCGGCGCGGTGCAGCACTACCGCCAACAAGGCCTGCAGGACCATTGCCGGCGTCGCGGTGTGCGCACTCGCCAAGGCCTTGAGGCGAGCCCACACCGGCGCCTCGATCCGCAGCTGCACCTCGTCACCGCGATGCGTGGGCACCGGTGGCCGGGGTCGATCGGGAGGCAGCGACACCAGCTCCGGCAGGTTGGCCAGTTCCCTGCGCCAGTGCGTGAGCTGTCGCGAGATCACGCTGTTCGGGTCGGACTCGGCGCCCAGCCAGTCCCGTTGCCAGAGGGCGTAATCCACGTACTGTACGGCCAAGGGAGCCCACGCGGGCGGCTTGCCGTGGCACCGTGCCTGGTAGGCCCGGCCGATGTCGGCGACCATGGGGGCCATCGACGATCCGTCGAAGGCGATGTGGTGCAGCACGATTCCTAACACGTGTTGGCCGGGGCCCGTCGAATAGAGTTGCGCGCGGATCGGCACTTCCGTCGAGAGGTCGAATCGGTGCGCTGCCAACGCGAGCAACTCGTCGGTGATGCCGCGCGGGGACGTCACCGAAACGTCCGGCGCCGCGTCCGGCCGCCACATTCCCGGCCGCGGGGCCAGAACCTGTTGGAACGCCACGCCGTCGACGTCGGGGAAGACGGTGCGCAGCGACTCGTGCCGGGCGATCACGTCGTCCAGGGCAGCGCCCAGCGCCTCGGTGTCCAGCGGGCCGTCGAAGCGGAAGGCGGTCGGCATGTTGTACGTCGGTGCGCCGCTGTCGAACCGGTTGAGGAACCACATCCGCTGCTGCGCGTACGACAGCGGGATGTGTTCGGGCCGGGGCCGCGGGCGCAGCGGTGGGCGGGTCGCGCCGCCCCGGGAGCGGTCGAGGTGCCGGGCGACGTCACCGACGACGGGGGCATCGAAGAGGGACCGCACGGGCACGTCGCGGCCCAGCAGTAGGCGCAGCCGCGCGCTCACCCGGGTCGCGGTCAACGAGTCCCCGCCGAGGGTGAAGAAGTCGTCGTCGAGCCCGACCCGGTCCAGTCCCAAGACCGCGGCGAATACCTCGGCCACGGTTCGCTCGGTAGCGGTCTCCGGCGTCCGGTACTGCGCGGCGGCAAACACCGGTTCCGGGAGGGCCTTTCGGTCGACCTTCCCCGACCGGGTCAGGGGTAGCTGGTCCACGACCACGATCTGGGTGGGCACCATGTAGTCGGGCAGCCAGCCAGCCAACGCGTGACGCACCGCGTCGGGGTCAGGCCGTCGGGTCGTTCCGCTGACGTAACCGATCAGATGCTCGCCGGTGCCGTGGTGGTGAATCGCGACGGCCGCGGCCGAGACCTCGGGACAGGCAAGCATGGTGTTCTCGATTTCACCGAGTTCGATGCGTTGGCCGCGCAGTTTGATCTGGGCGTCGGCGCGGCCCAGGTAGTCCAGCTCGCCGCAGTCGGTCCACCGGGCCAGGTCCCCGGTGCGATACATCCGTGCGCCGCGCTCACCGAAGGGGTCGGCCACGAAGCGTTCCGCGGTCAGGTCGGGCCGGCCCACGTAGCCGTGCGCCACACCCGGCCCGGCCAAATACAACTCACCGGCCACCCCCACGGGGGCGGGGCGCAGGCGTTGGTCGAGGACCAGCGCCACCACGGCGGGTAGCGGCGTGCCGATGGTCACCGGGCGGCCTTGCGCCAGGGGGGCACTACAGGTCGCCCAGATCGTCGCCTCGGTGGGTCCGTAGTTGTTGAGCATGCGCCGGCCCGGCGCCCACGCGGCCACCAGCTCGGCGGGGCAAGCCTCCCCTACGGTGATCACCGTGGACAGCGCGCCCAGTAGGTCGCGGTCCAGCGACGCCAACACCGTCGGCGTGAGCATCGCGGCGCTGACCCGGTGTTCGGCCAGCAAGGCCGTCAGTGCCTGGCCCGCGTAGACGTCCGCGGGCGCCACCACCAGCGCCGCGCCCGACGACGCCGCGGACACCATCTCCGAGATCGACGCATCGAACGTCGGCGCGGCCACCAATAACATCCGCGACCGCGGACTCATGCCATACAGGTGGCGGTGCGCCGAAGCAACGCCGAGCAGGCCCGCGTGGCTGACCGCAACGCCTTTGGGCGCACCGGTGGACCCCGACGTGAAGATCACGTAGGCGCTGTTGCGAATCATCAACGGAGACAACCGGTCCGCGTCACCGATCGGCCGATCGGACCGTGCCGAGAGATCCGTTCCGTCGACCCGTAGCACCGGCCGTTGCCCGGCCCCACCGACCGCGTCGTCACCCCGGCTCAACACACACACCGCATCCACCGCGTCAAGCACCCCAGCAACCCGCGACGCCGGATGCCCCCGACCCACCGGCACATACACCCCACCGGCCTTGAGCACCGCCCACCACGCCACCACCAACTCCACACACCGGTCCAGCGCCACCCCCACCGCCCGCTCCGGCCCGACACCACACTCAATCAACAACCGCGCCAACCGCGACGACCACGCATCCAACTCGCCATAAGACACCACCCGCGCCCCATCAACCACCGCCACCGCCGCACACTACCGGCCGCCGCAGACCGACACCGAGAAGATCGTCGCCGAAGCATTCGCCGAAGTGTTACACCGAGACGCGGTCGGCCTCGACGACGACTTCTTCGCCCTCGGCGGTGACTCGTTGATCGCGACCCGGGTGAGCGCTCGGTTGCAGGCCGCGCTGGCCAGGGAAGTGCCGGTCCGCTACCTGTTCGAGGTCTCCACCGTGCGCGACCTCGCCGACCATCTGAACCGGCATCGTGGCGGTCCGGC
>NZ_LZKC01000378.1:0-9022 GCF_001672685.1 Mycobacterium sp. E2462 | reverse complement strand
CTTCGCCGCGTCCATGGTGCGGTAGCTCGGCACGAACGCGTCTTTGACGACAACGTCCTTGGAGCCGGTGCCGCGCAGCCCCACCACGTTCCACGAGTCCTCGACGATCTGATAGTCCTTGCGCGGCAGGATCATGTGCAGCATCTGTGGCGGCAGCAGCGGCTTGCCCTGCCCGTCGCCGAGCATCGCCCCCAGGATGATCCAGTCGCAGTGGTCGGTGCCGGAACTGAACTGCCAGCGGCCGGTGAACCTGTAGCCGCCGTCAACCGGTGTCGCCACCCCCTGCGGCGCGTACGGGGACGCCATCCAGGTGTCGACGTCGTCGGCCCAGATCTCGGCGGCGACCCGCGGGTCCGCGTACGCCAGCTGATACGGGTGCACGCCCACCACGCCGACGATCCAGCCGGCGGCCGGGTCCAGCGCCGCGGTCGCCATCACCGCCTCGGCGAACTCGCGGGGGTGCACTTCGAAACCCTGGTACTGCCTGGTCTGCAACAGCCGGATCAGGCCGGCGCCCTTCATGAGTTTGACCGTGTCGTCGGTGAGCCGGCCGATCCGTTCGGCCTCGGCGCCCTGGCCGCGCAATTCGTCGGCCACCGCCGCCACCCGGTCCAGAACCCGCTCGCTCATGCTTCGTCCCTTACAGTCGTCGGCGCCGTTGCCGTAGTACAGGTTTACCGCAGCCGGGGCCGGAGGCGAAGGGTTCTCGAGCGGTTTTGAGGCGAGTCAGCGGTTTTCGGTGCGGGACAGGAACGCCAGGACCGTGCTCTCGAAGGCCTCCTTGGCCTCGATCATCGCCCAGTGCCCCGAGTTGGGGAACACGTGCAGCTCGGCGTGGGGGATGGTGCGCATCGGGATGAGCGCCATGTCGGGCGGGCTGACCCGATCGTCGCGCCCCCACGTCAGCAGGGTCGGCGCCGTCAGCTTGTGCATGCTGGCCCAGGGCAGCGGGCGGTCCGACGCGGCCAGGGCGGCGTTCATCCCGGCGAAGGCCGCCTTGCCGTACATGCGGCGCGCGGCGGCCAGCGTCTCCGGATCGGTGGCCAGCTGCCAGCGTTCCTCGATCAGTTGGTCGGTGATCAGTGCCTGGTCGTACACCATGGACTTGAGCCAGTCGACGAGGCGCTGGCGGGAGGGGTCCTCGACGAATTCCTGCAGCAGCCGGATGCCCTCGCTGGGGCTGGGGCTGAAAATGTTGGTCCCGATGCCGCCGATGGTGACCAGCCGGTCCACCCGGTCCGGGTTGTGGATGGCGAAATTGATGCCGACGCCGCCGCCCATCGAGTTCCCGACGACGTGCGCCTTCTCGACGCCCAGCGCGTCGAGGAAGGGGCCCACCGTGCCGAACGCGGTCACCATCGGGTGGCCACCGAAGTCGTCGCTGACACCGAAGCCGGGGAATTCCAGGATCAGGCACCGGTAGTGCGCCGCAAAGGCGGGCAGCACCCCGCGGAAGTTGCGCCAGCCCGTCACCCCGGGCCCCGAGCCGTGCAGGAAGAGCAGCGTCCCGCCGGCGCCCCCGCTGTCGTAGTACCGCAACGTGCCCTTGGGGGTGGGGAGCTCGCGCAGGTCCCGTTCCGCGACGGCGGCTGCGCCGGGGGTGTGTGCCACGCCCCTCACCCTGCCATGCCGCCACGAAAGCCCGGAGCGCACCCGCGCCGGTCGCTCGCCGCCGCGGGCCGTCGCGGCGCCGACAACCATCAGGGTGCCACGGCGGCAACGGGGTTCGGGGATACACGGGAGTCGGCCCGCGTGCCGCACGCCGGTCGGCCGTTGCGCTCGCCCTGCGCGTCGGCAGTTTGTTGTGTTGGATTGACCGGGTAAGACGCACGGGAGTCCGGCATGTGGCCGTGGCCACGAGACAAGGGGGCGGTCATGAGCACGCGGGATCTCAAACGGCAGGTGGGGGCGGAGATCGAGCTCGAGGTGACCGCCGCGACGACTCTGGAATTCCAGATCGCGGTCGCCCGTCTGCCCGGCATCGACGTCAGCGAGTCGCTGTCGATCCAGTGGAACGGCAAAGCCGTTGAGCCGCGCGAGATCATCGGGGAGCACGACACCAGGATTCACACCTTCCAGGCGGACGAGGGAACGGTCACGCTGTCCTACGCGGCCACGGTCGTCGGGCAGGCGGACCCGGCGCCGGTGCGCGACATCGATCTGATCACCTATCTGCGGCCAAGTCGGTACGCCGAGGCGGACAAGTTCTTCGGCTTCGCCGCCACCGAATTCCAGCAATACGGCGAATCGGTGTCGCTGCTGGAGAAGGTGTCGTCCTGGGTGGGCAGGCGGCTCGATTACGTTCCGGGGTCCAGCGATCCGATCGACGGCGCGGCCGACACGCTGCTGGCGGGCGCCGGGGTGTGTCGCGATTACGCCCACCTGGTGATCGCGATGCTGCGCGCGCTCAATGTGCCCGCCCGGCTGGTCGCGGTCTACGCCCCCGGCTGCCAGCCGATGGACTTCCACGCGGTCGCCGAGGCCTTCGTCGACGGCCAGTGGCGCGTGGTGGACGCGACCTGCCTGGCGCCCCGCCAGTCGATGGTGCGCATCGCGACCGGGCGCGACGCCGCGGACACCGCCTTCCTGGACAACCACAAGGGCTCCATCAACCTGGGCAACATGACGATCACCGCCGTGGTGGACGGCGACTTGCCCCGCGACTCCGTCGACCAGCTGGTCAGCCTGCGCTAGCGGCCGTGCCGTGTGGCGCACGCTACCCACTGCACGGGTTTCGAAACCCACGCCGTCGGGGAAAAGGCAACCTGCGTGTGCGCCGTCTCGCGCCGCACGCAGGACAAGGAGGACGCATGTCAGACAAGAGTGGTCCGCAAGAAGCCGTCGAAGGCCTCGTCGAGGGGGTCAAGGGTAAGGTCAAGGAAGTGGCCGGCGCGGTCACCGGGCGTGAGGATCTGCTGCGCGAAGGTCAGGCGCAGCAGGACAAGGCCGACGCGCAGCGCGAGGCCGGCAAGAAGGAGGCCGAGGCCGAGGCCGCGCGTAAGGCCGCGGACGCCAACGAGGCTCGGCAGAAAGCCGAACAGTAACGGTCCAGGCATCGGTGGCCCGGTCCCCGTCGGGGCCGGGCCACCGCCATGCGCGCGTCGGGCGCCGGGAATGAATCACCGCACACCTGGCGTAGAACCACGCATGAAGCTCAACGATGCGGCGCGGGCTCTCATCGGTGACGGCGCCGACGCGACCCTGGTTACGCTCAATCCCGACGGCAGCCCCCAGGTCAGCCTGGTCTGGGTCGCGCTGCAATCGACCCCCGACGGCGACGAACTCGTCACCGCCCACCTGGCCGCGCACAAGAAGGTTCGCAACGTCCGCGCGGATCCCCGCGTCGCGGTCACGATCGTTTCCCTCGCGCCGGGCCAGGGGATGCGCCCATACCTGTCGATCGCCGGCACCGCCCGGATCGTCGAGGGCGGCGCGCCGGAGCTGTTGCGGCAACTCAACCCGGTGCTCGGCGACCCCAACCTGCCCTTCCCGCCCGACGACGCGCCGCCGGGATACCTCACCCGCATCAAGATCGAGAAGGTGGGCGGCATCGGACCCTGGGCGGCCTGACCTCGCTCTTCCTCCTTCCGCTACCGGTCGTCGCGGAATACAGTGGGCGGATGGAACCCGGCGCCGACGGCACCCACATTCGCACCTGTCCGCTGTGTGAAGCCATGTGCGGCTTGGCAATTGAGGTCAAAGCCGGCACCGTCACCGGCATCCGCGGCAACCGCGACGACGTGTGGAGCCGCGGCCACCTGTGCCCCAAGGGGACGTCGCTGGGAGCGGTGCACCACGACCCGGACCGGATCCGCAGACCGATGATCAAGGTCGACGGCCAGTGGCGCGAGGTCAGTTGGGACGCGGCATTTCGGCGCTGCACCGAGCTGCTGACGCCGGTGATCGAACGCCACGGCATCGGCGCCGTCACCGCCTACACCGGCAACCCGCTGGCGCACTCGTTCTCGCTGGCCCGGTACGCGGGCATCCTGCTGGGCATGTCGCGAATTCCGGTGACGTATTCGCCGGGCACCGTCGACCAGTGGCCCAAGAATCTGTCGTCGCATCTGATGTACGGCCTGTGGTGGAACTTTCCGGTGCCCGACATCGAACGCACCGACCTGCTCGTGATCATGGGCGCCAATCCTGCGGCGTCGCAGGGATCGCTACTGGCCGCGCCGGACGTGATGGGCCTGATCGACGGAATCCGCCGGCGCGGCAAGGTGATCGTCATCGACCCGGTGCGCACCCAGACCGCCGCGCGCGCCGACGAGTGGTTGCCCATCGTTCCCGGCACGGACGCGGCGCTGCTGTTGGCCGTCGCGCACACGCTGTTCGACGAGGGCCTGGCCAATCCCGGCCCGCACGTCGACGGGATCGACACCATGCGCCGCGTCGCCGCGGACTGGCCCCCGGAGCGGGTCAGCGCGGCGACCGGCATCGCCGCCGACCGCATCCGGGGCCTGGCGCGCGAACTCGCCGGCACCGCGAGGTCGGTGGTGTACGGCCGTATCGGCCTGTGCAACCAGGAGTTCGGCAGCCTCGCCAGTTGGCTGGTGGACGTGATCAACATCCTCACCGGCCACTTCGACACCCCGGGCGGGGCGATGTTCCCCCGGCCGGCGGCGTGGTCGATCACCACCCAGCCGCTGCCCGGCCTCGAGGGCGGACTCGCCGACTTCGGCCGCTGGCGCACCCGGGTGCGCGGCGCGAAGGAGGTGCTCGGACAGGCACCGGTGTCCTGCATGGCCGAGGAGATCGCCACGCCGGGGGAGGGGCAGCTCAAGGCGCTGATCACCGTCGCCGGCAACCCGGTGCTGTCCACGCCGGGCGGCGACAAGCTCGACGAGGTGCTACCGATGTTGGACGCGATGATCTCCGTGGACCTGTGGCTCAACGAAACGACCCGCCATGCCGACGTGATCCTGCCCGGGCTGTCGCCGCTGGAGCAGCCGCACCACGACGACCTCATCCTGTTGTTCGCCATTCACAGCGTGGCCAACTACTCCGCCCCGGTCTTCGATCCCGGCGACCGCCCGCACGAATGGGAGATCCTGATCCGGTTGACGGGCCTGTGCACCGGGACACCGGCCGAGGACGTCGACGTCGCGGCCATCGACGACGGCTTCTTCGACTACCTGGCGTTCACCCGGGGGCTCGACGGGGCGCAGCTGCGCAAGACCTACGACCACGGCGGCCCCGAACGGATGCTGGACCTCACGCTGCGCACCGGCCCCTTCGGTGATCAGTACGGCGCCCGGCCCGGCGGGCTCACCCTGGACCTGCTCAAGGCCAACCCCAACGGCATCGACTTCGGGCCGATGACGCCGCAGCTGCCGGGGCTCCTGGGCACCCCGGACCGCAAGATCCGGCTCGCCCCGCAGTATCTGCTCGACGACCTGCCCCGGCTGGCGGCGCGGCTGGAGCGGCCCGCCGAGCCGCTGGTCCTGGTGAGCCGCCGCCATCTGCGGTCGAACAACACCTGGCTGCACAACGTGCCGGCGTTGATGAAGGGCCGGGACCGGTGCACGCTGCTCATCCACCCCGACGACGCGGCCCGCCACGGGGTCGGTGACGGCGACGTCGTCACGGTGAAATCCGAGGCCGGCGAAATCGCGGTGCCGGTGGAGGTCACCGGCGCGATCAAGCCCGGCGTGGTGTCGATGCCGCACGGCTGGGGCCACGGCAAGCCGGGCACCCGCATGGCGGTGGCCAACGGCTCGCCGGGCGTCAACACCAATGTCTTGTCGCCGCCCACCTTCGTCGACGAGCCCTCGGGTAACGGGGCATTGAACGGAATCCCGGTAACGCTCATTCACGAGCAGGCGGAATCGCCGTCGCTGCAACCGCTTTGAGGTTTCAGCCGGCAGCTGTTGAGGCGCAACGCCGCGCTCTTATTAAACATGCGTCAAAAACGGCGCAGGGCAATGCATCCGGAGCCGATACGGTGTAAACGGCTTGCGTCTCTTTGTGGTTCAGTTCACCGGAATGGATTCGCCCGACCGGTGAACCGTGACCGCCCGCCGCTCGTCGGCATGGCATGACCGTAACAACGTTTTCCACGTCCCCGCACCAGGGTGGTCGCCAGGGTTGCGCCGGACCCCGCATCGCCGGAACCGCGGTGGCATTCACCTCGAACCGGTACGACCAGGCCGAAGTCGCCCGTGAGCTCACCGAATTCGCCAACCCCGAGTTCACCCGGTTCGCGCAGACGACCGGGGTCGACCACCGCAACCTCGCGCTGCCGCTGTCGCGTTACCCGACGTTGAGCGGCTTCACCGAGGCCAACAACGCCTACCTCGAGGTCGCCGTCGACCTTGGCGAGCAGGCGATCCGCTCGGCGCTGGCCGCAGCGAACATCGAACCGCGCGAGGTGGATACCGTCGTCATGGTGTCAAGCACCGGGATCGCCGTGCCGACCATTGACGCGCGCGTGATGACCCGGGTCGGCCTGCGCCCCGACGTCAAGCGGGTCCCGTTGTTCGGGCTCGGTTGCGTGGCGGGCGCGGCCGGGATGGCTCGTGTGTACGACTACCTGCACGGCTATCCCGAGGACGTGGCCGTGTTGTGCTCGGTCGAGTTGTGCTCGCTGACCTTGCAGCGCGACGACACCTCGATCCCCGCGCTGATCGGCATCTCGCTGTTCGGGGACGGCGCGGCGGCCGTGGTCGCCACGGGATCGGAGCGAAAGGGATTGAGCGACACCGCGCAACGCGGCCCGCGCGTGTTGGCCACCCGCAGTCGCGTCGTGCCCGAGACGGTCGACGTGATGGGCTGGAACGTCGGGACGAGCGGGTTCCAATTGGTCATGTCGCGCGACGTGCCGAAGATGGCCGACGACTACCTGCGCGCCGAGGTCGACGGGTTCCTGGCCGATCACGGGTTGTCGCTGGCGGACGTCTCGGCCTGGATCTGCCATCCCGGCGGTCCGAAGGTGCTCGACTCGGTGGAGAACGCGCTGAACCTGCCGGCCGAGGCGCTGCGGCACAGCCGAGAATCCATGCGCGAGAACGGAAACGTGTCCTCGGTGTCGGTGCTCGACGTGTTGCGGCGCACCGTTGCCGAGCCGCCCCCGGCGGGATCCGTCGCGGTGATGCTCGCCATGGGGCCCGGCTTCAGCTTCGAACTGCTGCTGCTGCAATGGTGACAGGGAACATGTACTACTGCCTTTTCATCCTCGCGATCGGCGCCGAGCGGCTCGTCGAGCTCGCCGTGGCCCAGCGCAACGCCAGGTGGTCGATGGCAAACGGCGGCAAGGAGTTCGGCCGCGATCACTACCCGGCGATGGTGAGCATGCACGCGCTGCTGCTGGTCTCCTGCGTCGTGGAGACCTGGGTCCTGCACCGCCCGTTCATCCCCGCGCTGGGCTGGCCGATGGTGGCGATCGTGGCACTGAGCACCGTGGTCCGGTGGCGGTGCGTCAGCACCCTCGGCAAACACTGGAACCCGCGGTTGATCGTGATTCCGGGCGCACCGCTGGTGCGCGACGGGATGTACCGCTGGGTGCGCCACCCCAACTACACCGCGGTGGCCGCCGAGGTCGCGGCGCTCCCGCTCGTCCATTCGGCGTGGCTGACGGCTCTGGTGTTCAGCGCCGCCAACGCGCTCGTGCTCACGGTGCGCATTCGCGCCGAGAACGCGGCGCTGGGCCTGGCCTGAGCCCGGTGGCCCTCAGGGGTCGATCGGGCGGTTGGTCCACTGCCGGCCGGCCCGGCGCGTCGAGCGGAACCAGCCGCCCGCCGCGCCGGTGCCGCCGTCGGTGGGGATGGTGTGACCGGTGACGAAACCCGACAGCTCCGAGGCCAAGAACAGGATCACCCGGGCCTGATCGTCCGGCCGGCCCATCCGGCCGACCGGAACCCACCGCGGCCACTGCTGGTGCTCCTCGGCCGTCAGCCACTGCGAGTAGGGGACTTGCAGGGACTCGGTGACGTCGGGGGCGATCGCGTTGACCCGCACCCCGAGGCCGCCCACCTGGACCGCGAGGCTGCGGGTGAACCCGATGACCGCGGCCTTGAACGCGGCGTAGACCGGATCCTCCGGGTAGCCCCGCAGCCCCTCGACGGACGACACGTTGACGATCGCGCCGCTGCGCCGCTGGACCATCGCGGGCAAGAACGCGTGCGTGACGGCGAAGACGTGGTGCAGGTTGATGCGGTAGAGGTCGTCCCAGAACTGCGGGTCGGTGTCGACGAACTCGCCCGGGTGGCGTAGCCAGTGGCCGACGTTGTTGACCAGAGCGTCGACGCGGTCGAAGCGGTCACGCACGGTCTTCGCCAGGGCCGCGACCTGCTTCGTGTCCCGGACATCGGTGCCGACCGCCAGCGCCGACCCGCCCCCCGCGGCGATCTCGGCTGCGGTGGCCGCGGCGCGTTCGGCGTCGACGTCGGCGATGACCACGTGCGCGCCATGGTCGGCGAACAATCGGGCGGTCGCGGCGCCGATTCCGCCGGCGCCGCCGGTCACGACCGCCACGCGGTCGGCGAGCAGGCGGTGCGGGCTGGCCATGGGCCCATTCTGTCCCAGCCGCAACCGCGCGCCCCCTACCCACTCCGGCGACGGCGCAAACGTGAGCAACGCTACAACCCGACGAAATCCGTATTCGTTTTCGCCGCCGGCAAACGGGTATTCCCAGCGCACCTTAGGAGCTGATGCCAATGACGACAACGGATTCCACTCGGTTACTGCCAAGCCAGGCGATGACCCGGCGAATTCACCATCGACACAGCCCGCAGTCGGTTGCGGTGTCGATGGCCAGCCGGTTATTCGTGAAGAACGTGGTGCGCGCCTGGGCGATCCAGCCCAACCTGCACTGGCCCTTCGCGTACATCGACGGCTTGGCGGGCATGGTGCCCCGCATCCCCACGATGGCCCAGATCCAGCCGGTCAAATTGGGGAACTGCGCCGCCGAATGGATCCGTGCGCCCGGCGCCTCCACCAAGCGGGTGATCCTCTATTTGCACGGGGGCGCCTTCATGACCTGTGGGCTCAACACCCACCGGTCGATGGTGGTGCGGCTGTC
>NZ_LZKC01000377.1:0-9183 GCF_001672685.1 Mycobacterium sp. E2462 | reverse complement strand
GAGCAGCGTGGCGAAACCGGCGGTGTCGTCCTCGTCCGCCGCGAGCGTGGCCGGCGCCGCGCCCGGGGTGCCGGCACGGTTGGCCACCCGCAGCGCCGCGCCGACGGCGGCGGTCAGTTGCGGGCGCGGCGTGGTGACGACGGGAACGCGGAAGTGCCGCGCGAGCGCGGTGGTGACGGTGGGCAGGTTCGCCCCGCCGCCCACCGAGACCACCGCCACGAGGTCTCGAATGTCGTTGCGCGCCAACGTGTCGTCCAGGACGGCGAGACAGCGCTGCAACGCCGGGCGAATGGCGTCGTCGAGCTCGGCGCGGGTGAGCCGGGTGTCGTCACGGGTTCCCGTCAACCCGTCGGTCACGCCGGTGGCGGTGCTGATCGACAGCCGCTCCTTGGCGCTTCGGCAGCCCGCCCGCAGCCGGCTCAGCGACCCGATGGCCGCAGATCCGGACGCCTCGAACGAGCCAGTGCTGGGCATGTTGGCGACGACGACGCTCAGCAGCGCCTGGTCGATCAGGTCACCGGAGAACTCGGCGAACCGCACGGTCGGCGCCACGGCCTGGAAGTCGCCCCCGGCGCCCATCAGCGTGATGTTGGTGCCCGTGCCGCCGAAGTCGCACACCACCACCGTTCCCTCGGCGGGCAGGCCCGGGTTGGTCCGCACCGCCAGCAGCGCCGCCGCTTCCCGGGGTCAACGGACCGATCCCGGGGCTGGACAAGGTGAATCAGATCATCCAGGAAATCGAGGGGGGCCTGGGCATCAGCGGCATCCCGCAGCTGCCCGGCCAGTGACGCCGATGTCGTTGCGGCTCAGTCTTTTTCGCCCTTGTTCTCCGCGGCGGCGGCCTTCTTGAGCTCCTCGTTGAGGGCCTTGTCCTTTTCGATCTGGTCCTGCAACTCCTGCTCGTCGCGCGTCCCGTCTTCTCCGGACTGAGCGGCGTCGTCGCCGCGGGACTGTTCCGCGTCGTCGGCCTTGCCCTGCCCGCCCTCGGGTTCCTGGTGGCGGGGGTTGCCGTCCTCGTCCAGCCAGTCGTTGACGGCCGTGCCGGAGACGCTGCCGCCGGTGCCGGGCAGCACGATGGTGGGCTTTTCTTTGTAGGCCTCCATCATCTCGGCGGCCTTTTGCTTGTCGTCTTCGTCCGGTTCCGGTTTTTCGGTCACCCGCTGGTCGTCGTCCTGGTCGGCCGCTTTGTCGTCGTGCTCAGCCGTCGTGTCTTCCTGATCAGCTGCTTTGTCATCCTGCACGCTCATACACCTACCCCCTAGCCACCGCAGATTTCGACGATGTCTGGGGGACTACCCGTAACGGCGTTGTGTCGAAACTCTCACCCGACGGATCGTTGGCGCTTGACCAGCGACACCAACGCCTGCGGGATGCGCATCGGTGCGGGTGCGCTTGACAGCCGCCGCGCCACCCCGTCCTCGAGCCCGTCGGCGAAATCCCGCGCCCGGGGATCGCCGACGCCCCCGTCCAGCGCGGCGGTCAACGCGGGAAACAGCGCGGACCGGGCGAAGGCGGCCCACTGGGCGCCGAAGGCGTCGGCGTCGCCGTCCATCCGGTAGCGGCCCCAGAACCGATCCTCGGCGTTGAACGTCTCGAGATGCTCGATCACCAACCCCTCGAAACGGCCGCTGGGCGAGAACGGCGCGCGGAAGTCCTTTTCGGCGCGCGGGAACGTGGGAATCGCCATGCGGTGCACCTCGTCGCGGCGCACCAACCCGCTGCGCGCGTGTTCGTCGAGCGCCTCGACGACGGCCTCGAGCAGCGTGGCGAAACCGGCGGTGTCGTCCTCGTCCGCGGCGAGCGTGAGCACCACCAGCCGGCCCTCGGGCGCCAACTCCCGCCCGCGGAACGCCACGAAGTTGTGCCAGTCCCTGGCGGCCTGGTCGGCGTACGCCGCGCGTGCGCGGCCGTCGGAGCTCCCGGAGATGTGCACGTGATCGCTGATGTCGCAAGGCATTCGGCTCAGCCACTGCGTCGCCCAGGAGGTCCATCCGAGGTTGACGGTCTTCGACGGCACGATCTGGCCGTAGAAGGACCGGCCGATCGCCGAGGTGAAGGTCGCGGCGTCCTGGTGCAGGTAGCTTTCCGGGTCGTCGCTGAGGGTGTGGAACAACGCCGTGAAGTCGTTGGGCGGTACGTCGGTGTGCGCCACCAGGATTGCGTGGTCGTGCCTGGTGCGCCGGCGCAGCACCCGGATCGCCGCCGAGATCGGCCGGAGCGAGTTGTGGCCGTTCGCGGCGCCGTAATCCGCGATCACGATCGGCTGCGAGCCTTCGGGCAGCGGGACCTGTGCGGCGGCGCTTTCGAACAGCGCGATGGCGGGCGTCAGGCCCGCGGCGCGCAGCCGCGAGGCCTCGGTGTACGCCGGCTCGGGCCGCACCACGATGCTCGACTCGGGCATTCGGGGCTCTGGCCGCATCCACCAACGATAATCGTTTCGCCGCCTGGGCTCTTGTCGATGCGCCGCGGTGTCAGTGGCCGCGCGCGACCCACTCCTCGTAGTGCACGATCTCCTCCCCGATGGAGGTGCTGTCGCCGTGGCCGGTGTGCACGACGGTCTCGCCCGGCAAGGTGCCGAGCCGGCCCGAGATCGACGCGAGAATCGTCGGGAAGTCCGAGTAGGAGCGGCCGGTAGCGCCCGGGCCCCCGGCGAACAGGGTGTCGCCGCTGAACACGACGCCCAGGTCGGGCGCGTACCAGCATACCGACCCGGGGGAATGGCCCGGGGTGTGTAGCGCCAACAGCTCGGTACCCCCAACGTCGATCGTCTCGCCGTCAGTGATTGCGCGAAAGTCCTTGCCCTCGTGTGTCATTCGCCACAGCACCTCGTCGGCCGGGTGCAGCAACACCGGGGCGTCCAGGGCAGCGCCCAGTTCGGGGGCGACCGTGACGTGGTCGTTGTGCCCGTGGGTGCACACCACCGCGACCACGTGGCGGCCCGCAACCGCCTCGATGATGGGTTCGGCGGTGTGCGCGGCGTCGAACACCACGACGTTGGAGTTGTCGCCGATCAGCCAGATGTTGTTGTCGACTTCCCAACTGCCGCCGTCGAGTTCGAACGTGCCATGGGTGACGACCCGCTGAATCTCGACCATTACAGCTCCACCACCGACCGCAGCACGTTGCCGCCGTGCATCTTATGGAAGGCCTCCTCGACGTCGTCGAGCCCGATGCGCTCGGTGACGAACTGCTCGAGGGGGAGTCGACCCTGCAGGTAGAGGTCGATCAGTGTGGGGAAGTCGCGCTCGGGCAGGCAGTCGCCGTACCACGACGACTTCAGGGAGCCGCCGCGGGAGAAGAAGTCGATGAGCGGCAGTTCCAGCCGCATGTCCGGCGTCGGAACCCCTACTAGGACAACGGTTCCGGCGAGGTCGCGGGCGTAGAAGGCCTGCTTGTAGGTCTCCGGCCGGCCCACCGCGTCGATCGCCACGTTGACGCCGAACCCGTCGGTGAGGTCCTGGATGGTCTCCACAACGTCGGCATTGCGGGCGTTGATGGTGTGCGTGGCGCCGAACTTGCGGGCCCACTCCAGCTTGGTGTCGTCGGTGTCCACCGCGATGATTCGCCGCGCCCCGACCAGCGCGGCACCGGCGATGGCGGCGTCGCCGACCCCGCCGCAACCGATCACCGCGACGGTGTCGTCGCGGGTGACGCCGCCGGTGTTGATCGCGGCGCCGATGCCGGCCATCACGCCGCAGCCGAGCAGGCCCGCCACGGCCGGGTCGGCGGCGGGGTCGACCTTGGTGCACTGCCCCGCGTGCACCAGCGTCTTGTCGGCGAACGCGCCGATGCCCAGCGCCGGCGTGAGCTCGGTGCCGTCGGTCAGCGTCATCTTCTGCGCGGCGTTGAACGTGTCGAAACACAGGTGCGGGCGGCCCCGCTTGCACGCCCGGCATTGGCCGCACACCGCGCGCCAGTTGAGGATCACGAAATCGCCCGGCGCCACCGCCGTCACGCCGGGCCCGACGGCCTCGACCGTGCCGGCGGCCTCGTGCCCCAGCAGGAACGGGAATTCGTCGTTGATGCCGCCCTCGCGGTACGTCAGGTCCGTGTGGCAGACGCCGCAGGCGATGATGTCGACCAGCGCCTCGCCCGGTCCAGGATCCGGGACGACGATGTCCACCAGCTCGACGGGCTCGCCCTTCTTGCGTGAAATCACACCGCGCACTGTCTGACTCATGGCTCCAACTTAGGGGTTCGCTACCACCCATCTCACCCCGGGCTCTCGCCCGATGACCCGGTGTAGCGTCGCAAAACGTGACGGCAGTGGAGAGCACCGAAGAATTCACCGAGAGGGTCGTCGCGGCCCTCGACGGCGCCAGCCTGACGCTCCTGCTGAGCCTGGGCCACCAGACCGGCCTGCTGGAGACCATGGCCGGCCTGGCGCCGTCGACCAGCGCACAGATCGCCGACGCCGCCGGCCTGGACGAGCGGTACGTGCGGGAGTGGTTGGGCGGCATGACAACCGCGCGCGTCGTCGACTACGACCCGGCCACCGCCAGCTACGCGCTGCCCGCGCACCGCGCGAGTGTGCTGACCCGCGCGGCCGGACCGCACAACCTCGCGGTGGTGGCGCAATTCGTCCCCCTGCTCGGCGAGGTCGAGCAGAAGATCGTCGACTGTTTCAAGCGCGGCGGCGGGCTGCCCTACAGCGAATTCCCGCGATTTCATCAGCTGATGGCCGAGGAGAGCGGCGCGGTCTACGACGCCAGCCTCGTCGACGTCGTGCTGCCCCTCGTCGACGGCCTGCCCGAGCGGCTGCGCTCGGGCGCCGAGGTGGCCGACTTCGGCTGCGGGAGCGGTCACGCCATCAACGTGATGGCGCAGGCGTTTCCGGCCAGCCGGTTCACCGGGGTCGACTTCTCCGACGAGGCCATCGCGGTCGGCGCGGACGAGGCGGCCCGTCTCGGCTTGGCGAACGCCACGTTCGAAAGCCACAACCTGGCGGAGTTGGACAAGGCGGACGCCTACGACGTCATCACCGTGTTCGACGCCATCCACGACCAGGCCCAGCCGGCGCGGGTGCTCGAAAACATCCATCGGGCCCTGCGGCCCGGGGGCGTGTTGCTGATGGCCGACATCAAGGCGTCGAGCCGGCTCGAGGACAACGTCGACGTCCCGATGAGTACCTACCTCTATACGACCTCGCTGATGCACTGCATGACGGTGTCGTTGGCCCTCGACGGCGCCGGGCTGGGCGCCGCGTGGGGCGAGCAGCTGGCCGTCGCGATGCTCGGCGACGCCGGGTTCGACGACGTGCGGGTGACCGAGATCGAGGGCGACCCGATCAACAACTACTACATCGCCAGGAAGTGATGGCGGCCCTCGACGCGTTGGCGGGCTGGCCGGTTCCGGCGTGCGCCGCCGCCGTGGTCGGGCCAAGCGGTGTGCTCGCCACCCACGGCGACGTTGACCGGGTTTTCGAGCTGGCCTCGGTGACCAAGCTGCTGGTCGCGCGGGCCGCGCAGGTCGCCGTCGAAGAGGGCGTGCTCGACCTCGACACCCCGGCCGGGCCGCCCGGCGCCACGATCCGGCACCTGCTGGCCCACGCTTCGGGCTTCGCGATGCTGACCGGTGACGTGCTGGCCAAGCCCGGCACCCGGCGCATCTACTCCAACCACGGGTTCGCCGTGCTGGCCCAGGCGGTGCAGAGCGAGTCGGGCATCGAGTTCGCTGGCTACCTGAGCGAGGCGGTGTGTGAGCCCCTCGGGATGGCCACCACCCGGCTGCCCGGCGGCGCCGCGACCGCGGGGTACGGGGCCTCGTCGACCGTGGCGGATCTGGCCGCGTTCGCGGGGGACCTGCTGCGGCCCCGCACGGTCTCGGCGCCGCTGCACGCCGAGTCGGCCAGCGTGCAATTCCCCGGTTTGGACGGTGTGCTGCCCGGATACGGCGTCCAGCGGCCCAACGACTGGGGCCTCGGTTTCGAGATCCGCAACGGCAAATCCCCGCACTGGACCGGTGGCCGCAACTCCGCGCGCACCTTCGGCCATTTCGGTCAGGCAGGGGGTTTCATCTGGGCCGATCCCGACGCCGACCTGGCGCTGGTGGTCCTGACGGACCGGGATTTCGGGGACTGGGCGTTGCAGCCGTGGCCTGCCGTCTCCGACGCGGTGATAGCCCAATACGGCTAATTGGCGGCTAATTGGCACTGCACACTAGCGCAACACGGGCATCACAAGGCACAATAGACACGCGAGACACACAATTTAACATTCGCGACTGCACGCTAGCGCGCTCGTCGGGTTCACCAGGTCGTTGGGGAAGACGTCCCTCGTGGAACCGAAGGAGCAAAACTATGCGAGCGTCGAATCAATTTGCCGACGTGACCACCGGCGTGGTGTACGTGCACGCTTCGCCGGCTGCGGTTTGCCCGCATGTGGAGTGGGCTCTGTCGTCGTCCCTGGGGGCGAAGGCGAATCTCACGTGGACGCCGCAGCCCGCGATGCCCGGGCAGCTGCGCGCCGTCACCAATTGGGTCGGTCCCGTGGGCACCGGCGCCAAGTTGGCCAACGCGTTGCGCTCCTGGTCAGTGCTGCGCTTCGAGGTGACCGAGGATCCCAGCCCCGGGGTCGACGGCCACCGCTTCAGCCACACGCCGCAACTGGGCCTGTGGAGCGGCGCGATGAGCGCCAACGGGGACATCATGGTCGGCGAGATGCGGCTGCGCTCGATGATGGCGCAGGGCGCCGACACCCTGGCCGCCGAGCTGGATTCGGTGCTCGGCACCGCCTGGGACGAGGCGCTCGAGGCCTACCGCGACGGCGGCGACGTCGGCGAGGTCACCTGGCTCAGCCGCGGCGTCGGCTAGCCGGGATCTCGCGACGAGGGGTGGCTGGCATGGTCTTCGGCAGCGCCACCGGAGCGGTCACTTCCGCGCGGGCCGCAGCAGCCGCAGCGCCCCCGGCACCGCCACGATCTCCGCGGGCAGCGGGCACGCGTAGTCGCCGTCGGCGTAGACGTTGATGCCCGGGCATTCGACGCGGATCGACTTCGCGCGCGCCGTGCTCACCTCGTCGAGGTTGATGTGGGTGCCCTTCATGACCGTCGGGAACAGCCGGACCAACTTGGACCGCGACGCCGAGTGCACCATGGTGATGTCGAGCAGCCCGTCAGTGGGGTCGGCACCCGGGCAGATCAGCAGCCCGCCGCCGTAACTGCGGGTGTTCCCGAACGCCGCGAGCGTCAGGTCGGCGTCGATCTCGCGGGATCCGTCGAGCACCATCCGAAACGACAGCAGCCGCAACTGCGAGAGTTCGGCCAGCATTGCCAGGTAATACCGCAACCGCCCGTGCGGCCAGCTCATCCGGTTGGCGCGGTCGGTCACCAGCGAATCGAAGCCGGCCGCCGCCACCGTGCCGAACCACGTATCGCGTCCGCCGCTGTCGCGAATGCGCGCCAGGTCGATGGTCTGCGCCCACCCGTCGGCCACGACGTCGGCGGCGGCCTCGGGATCTTTCGTGGGGATGCCGAATTCGCGCGCGTGGTCGTTGCCGGTGCCCGCCGGGACAATGCCCAGCGGAATGTCGGTGCCCGCCAAGACCTGCAACGCGTTGGACACGACGCCGTCCCCGCCGGTGGCCATCACCGCGTCGGCACCCTTGTCCAGCGCGGCGGCGACGAGGTGGCGCGCGTCTTGCGCGTCGTCGCCGATGATCTCGACCACCTCCACACCGCGCCGATGCAGCCGGGCGATCGCGAGCTGCGCGGCCCGGATGGCGGCCCCGTGGCCGGAGGCCGGGTTGGTCAACGCGATCACCTTGCCGATCTCGCGCCGGGACTCCCCGGTGCCGGGCCGTCCGCTGGTCACGGAATCAGCTTGCCGGGGTTGAGGATTCCGGCGGGATCCAGGGTCGCCTTGACCGCGCGCAACACCTGCACGCCCAGCTCGCCCACCTCGTCGCGCATCCAGGGTCGGTGGTCGGCGCCGACCGCGTGGTGGTGGGTGATGGTGCCGCCGGTCGCCACGATCGCGTCCATGGCCGCCTTCTTGGCGCCGCGCCACTGCTCGATCGGATTGCCGCGCTGCCCCGCGACCACCGTGAAGTACAACGAGGCGCCGACCGCGTAAACGTGCGAGATGTGGCACATGACCAGCGCGGCAGTGCCGGTCGCGGCCAGCGCGTCGGTAAGCGCTTGCGTGACGGCGGCTTTGAGGGCGGGGACGTTCGACCAGTCGGTGGCGGTCTCCAGGGTCTCGCACAGCGCGCCCGCCGACAACAGTGAGTCGCGCAGGTACGGCGCCCCGAACCGGCCCCGCTCCCAGGCCTGGGCGGGCGCCTCGCCGAGCGACGTGCCGCCGTTGGCGGCGAGCAACGCGCTGGTCTCGGCCTGCCGGCTTTCGACGTGGTCCGTGCTGCCCTCGAACACGGTGATGGCCAGGCAGCCGCCGGTGATCGTGTTTTCGCCGATGGCTTCGGTGGTGGCCAGGTTGACGCCCGTCTCGGCCTCGTCGGAGAGCCGGATGACGGTGGGCCCGGCGCCGGCCTGCGTGACCGCACGCAGCGCGGCGGCCCCTGTCGGGAAGTCGGGGAACGACCAGGCCTCGTAGCGCACGGCTTCGGGAACCCGGTGCACGCGCAGCCGCACCTCGGTGATGACGCCGAAGACGCCCTCCGAGCCGATCAGCAGCTGCCGCAGGTCTGGCCCGGCGGCGGATTCCGGCGCGCGACCCAGGTCCAGCGGGCCCACCGGCGTCACCACCCGCAGGCCCCGCACCATGTCGTTGAAGCGGCCGTAACCCGCCGAGTCCTGCCCGGACGAGCGGGTCGCGGCGAACCCGCCGATGGTGGCGTACTCGAAGCTCTGCGGGAAGTGGCCCAGCGAAAAACCATGCGCGCCAAGCAGTTCCTCGGCCTGCGGGCCGGTCACCCCGGCGCCCAGGACGGCCTGGCCGGACACCTCGTCCAGTGAGATCAACCGGTCGAAGCGGCGCAGGTCCAGCGACACGACGGCGGCGAACTCGCCGCGGGCGGGGTCGAGCCCACCCACCACGCTGGTACCCCCGCCGAACGGGACGACCGCGATGCGGTGCTCGGAGCAGTAGCTCAGGATGGCGGCGACGGACTCGTCGTAACCGGGAAGCAGGATGGCGTCGGGCGCGTCCTGCTCGCCCGTGTCCCGGCGGCGCAACAAGTCGAGGGTGGACTTGCCGCCCGCGTGCAGCAGCCGGTCGAGGTCGGC